>CAZCWA010000564.1:0-3270 GCA_964502265.1 uncultured Myxococcaceae bacterium
GGAGTTGGCCGTGCTGGGCAACGAGCGCGTCCGCACCGAGAACAACTGCGTCCCCTGCGACATGGTCGCGATGGGGCGCTCCCTGCTCTTCGGCTACAACGTCTTCCTCGGCCTCAAGAGCGAGACGAAGGTCGCGGACGTCTTCTCGCTGCACAGGTTCGAGCCCTCGGCGGAAGGGGGCTTCGATCTCTCGGAGGTGCCCGCTTCAGAGGCGGGCGGCTTCCTCGAGGACCCGCGCTTCATCCGCGAGTTCGGCGAGCTCTACCGCTACTACAAGGGCACCCGCCTGGTGCAGCTTCGGCAGACCGAGGGCCGGCTGCTGATGGTCTTCCAGGTCGGCGAGAGCGCGCGGGACGTGAAGGTGTTCCGCTTCGCCGTCGATCCGGAGGGGAAGGCCACCTACATCGACAACGCGGGCGAGCGGGAGAACGTCTATCCGCCCTCGCACGACTTCGAGTGGGTGCCCACCGGCCGCGACCAGTTCGTGCGCGGCGCCCACCCCCACGTGAACATCCTCGACGAGGTGTTCGTGGAGACGGTGGGCGGCGACCTCACCGTCAAGGTGGAGAACAACACCGAGGACGGGCAGGGGATCTACTCCGAGCCGGTGGAGGACCGCAGCCAGTCGCTCGACGACGCGCAGATCCACTACGCGAAGGTGGGGACGCTGATCCTCCTCAAGGTGCTGCCCTTCCGCGAGCAGCAGTGGCGCTACCTCGTGTTCAACACGCGGTCGCGGCAGGTGGTGCGGATCGACGCCATCGGCCAGGCGTGCGTGCAGCTCCCCGAGGACCAGGGCCTCATCTTCCCCGGCGGCTACTATCTGCAGACCGGCGACTACAAGGTCTTCGACGCGGACCCGTCGGGGCTGATGATGAAGCGGGTGCGCCGCTCGCCCAACGGCGAGGACGTCCTCTACGTGTTCCACCGCCGCGAGGACGGCTACTACACGCTGCTGCCCTACAACCTCGTGCGCCGCGAGGTGGCCAACCCCATCCACTGCCACGGCTACTCCATCTTCGCGGACGGGAAGATGATCCTCTTCCGGTCCACGTCGGACGAGCCGGCGCGCGTGCACCCGATGCAGGTGTGGCAGACGCCCTTCGTCAGCATCGAGCATGCGGCGGGCGCTGCGCCGCAGGACGGCTCCTACCTCTCCAAGGTGGGCAACGCGGATCTCGTCCGCGGGATCAGCGAGGCCTACACACTCAAGCGGATGGCCGAGTCCGATGCGCCCTCGCGCCGGACCTTCGAGGACCTGATCGCCCAGGCCACCCGGATGGTGGACGCGTACTTCTGGCTCGGCCACCCGGAGATCGCGCTGCAGGCGAAGGTGGAGGAGCTGCGCAAGACCGCGGACCTCATCGTCGGCGAGTTCGAGAAGGTGCAGGCGCTGCAGGCGAAGGCGCGCGAGGTCGTCCGCGAGGCGGAGCAGACGCAGCAGGCCATCGTCGAGGGGCTGCGGCCGGAGTCGCTGGAGTCGGTCGACGCGTTCATGGAGAAGCTGGCCGCGCTGCGCAACCAGCGCGGGCACCTGATCACCCTGAAGGAGACCCGGTACGTCGACCTGCAGAGGCTGGCGGAGCTGGAGCAGGCGTGCGCGGCGCACTTCGACGCGGTGAGCGTGGCGTGCGTGGAGTTCCTGCTCGGGGCGCAGGCGCTGCAGCCTTTGACGGCGAAGCTGGAGGAGCTCTTCGAGAAGGGGAGGAAGGTCGAGCGGTCCGCGGACCTCGAGCCGCTGACCGGGGAGCTGGAGACGACGGGCCGGGGACTGGACGTGCTGGGCGAGGTGGTGGGCCAGCTCCAGGTGGGGGACCCCGTGGCGCGGGCGGCGATCCTCGAGGGGATAAGCGAGGTCTTCAGCCACCTCAACCGGGTGCGCGCGTCGCTGCAGGCGAGGCGGCGGGAGATCGCCGGGCGCGAGGGCAAGGCGGAGTTCGGCGCGCAGTTCAAGCTGCTGGGCCAGGCGATCGAGAGCGCCATCGGCCAGTGCGACACCCCGGAGAAGTGCGACGAGCAGCTCTCGCGGCTGACCGTGCAGTTGGAGGAGCTCGAGGGCCGCTTCGGCGAGTTCGACGCCTTCATCGCCGACCTCGCGCAGAAGCGGGAGGAGCTCTACGAGGCGTTCGGGGCGAAGCGGCAGCAGCTCCTCGACGAGCGGCAGCGGCGCGCGCAGAACCTCTTCGCCGCGGCGGAGCGGATCCTGGCCGGCATCTCGCGGCGCGCGGACGGCTTCAAGACCGAGGACGAGCTCAACGCCTACTTCGCGTCCGACGCGATGGTGCACAAGGCGCGGCAGATCTCCGAGCAGCTCCTCTCGCTCGGGGACTCGGTGCGCGCGGACGAGCTGCAGTCGAAGCTCAAGCAGGCCCGTCAGGACGCAGCCCGGGTGCTGCGGGACAAGAAGGAGCTCTTCGAGGACGGGCAGAGCGTCATCAAGCTCGGCGCGCACCGGTTCAACGTAAACACCCAGGCGCTGGAGCTCACCGTCGTCCCGCGCGAGGGGGGCCTGGCGCTCCACCTCACCGGCACGGACTTCTTCGAGCCCATCACCGACCCCGCGCTCGCCACCTCGCGCGACTACTGGGATCAGCACCTCGTCTCCGAGACGCCGGAGGTCTACCGGGCCGAGTACCTCGCGGCCTGCATGCTCTTCGACGCGGAGGAGGGCCGGAGCGGGCTCTCCATCCCCCTGCTGCGCGAGGCGCTGCTCGGGGGCGAGCCGGCGGTGCTGGCGAAGGTGCGCGCGTACGCGCAGGACCGCTACGACGAGGGCTACGAGCGCGGCGTGCACGACCACGACGCGGCCCGGACCCTGGAGGCGCTGCTCGCGTTGCGGGACGGCGCGGGGCTCTTGCGTTTTCCGCCGGCGGCGCGGGCGCAGGCGCAGCTCTTCTGGGCGTTCGGCGAAGACGAGGCCACCCGCACGCTGTGGCACCGGCGGGCGGTGAGCCTCGGGCGGCTGCGCGAATCACTCCAGCGGGCGGCGGCGCTGACCTCGCTGGCGGAGGAGCTGGCACGGCCGATCTCCCTGTTCCTCGAGGGCGCGAAGACGCCGGTAGGGCCGGAGGAGGCGAAGCTCGCGGCGCGGTATCTGGTCGAGGAGCTGGTGCCCGCGTCCCCACGCTTCGTCACCGCGCAGGCGTCGCAGGCCCTGGTGGAGGCGTTCTTCGCGCACCTCGACCGGGTGGGCAGCCGGCACGCGTTCGAGGAGGATCTGCGCCTGCTCGCCGGACGGTTGCCGGAGCGGGCGGCGCTCGCCCGTGAGTG
>CAZCWA010000565.1:0-3264 GCA_964502265.1 uncultured Myxococcaceae bacterium
GACGCGTCCACGATGAGGCCGAAGTCGAGGGCGCCCAGGCTCATCAGATTGCCCGAGTACCCGAAGAAGCGCATCCCGATGAAAGCGAAGAGCATCGAGAGCGGGATCACCGAGGCGACGATCAGCGACGCCCGCACGTTGCGCAGGAAGAGGAAGAGTACCGCGATCACCAGGATGCCCCCCTCCACCATGTTCTTGACGATGGTGTGGGTCGTGCGCCCCACGAGTTCCGTCTGGTCGTAGAACGGGGTGATCTCGATGTGGGCGGGGAGCGCCGCCTGGATCTCGGCCATACGCTCCTTGACCCGGTCGATCACGGCGCGGGAGTCTGCGCCCTTCAGCTTGAGCACCATCCCGCTCACCACCTCGCCCTCGCCATCCTTCGTTACGGCACCCTGCCGCGGGAGGGCACCGAGTCTCACCTGCCCGACGTCCGCCACGAGCACGGGGGTGCCGGCGTGGGAGGCGATCACGACGCGGCCGATGTCGGCCGCCGATTCGAAGCGCCCGAGCCCGTGCAGCGTGTAGCGCTCACCCGCGCGCTCTAGGTAGCTCCCGCCGAAGGAGAGGTTGTTCGCTTCCAGCGCGCGATGCACGTCCTCCAGAGTGAGCCCGAACGAGGCCAGGCGCACCGGGTCTACCAGCACCTCGACCCGCTCGGTGAACCCGCCCCACGAGTTCACCTCGCTCACCCCCTCGACGGTGCGCAGCCTGGGCCGGATGGTGTAGTCGTGCAGTGTCTTGAGCTGAGCGAGGGTCAGCGAGTCGCTGGTGACGGTGTACTGATATAGCTCGCCCATCGGCGTGGAGACGGGTCCGAGCTGCGGCTCCACTCCCGCGGGAAGGGCGGACTTCGCGTCGCCCAGGCGCTGCTGCACCAGGGTGCGAGCGAAGTAGATGTCCATTCGGTCGGGGAAGGGGACCGTGACGAGGGAGAGCCCCGCCTTGGAGACGGATCGCACCCCCTCCGCCCCCGGGAGCCCCATCAGCGACTGCTCGACTGGGTACGTGACCAGCCGCTCCACCTCTTCCGCCGCAAGCCCGGGAGCGACGGTGATCACCTCCACCCTTGTGCCAGTGAGGTCAGGGTATGCGTCAAAGGGAAGACGGTTGAGCGACCAGAGACCGAGGACCACCAGCGTCAGCACGCCCCCGAGCACGAAGATCCGCTGGCGCAGCGCAAATGCGATCAGCGCGTTCATGATTCCTCACTCCCGGCCTCGCGCCGGCGCAGAATCTCCGCGCGGGCGACCGCGGCGCCTTCGATGACGATTCCGATCCCTTCCTCCACCCCGGACAGCACCTCCGCCACCTGCGCGCTCCGCCGCCCGATGTGCACCGGTACGGCGCGCACGTGAACGCCTTCGCCGCGCTGCTCGGCCACGATCAGCACCGTGTCGCCGTCCATAGCCTGTACGGCGGCGGCAGGGACGGTGAGCACCCGGCTGGCGCCCGGTCCTCGCAGACTGGCGGTGGCGAACATCTCGGGGCGGAGCTCGCCCGCTGGATCATCCACGCCGGCCAGAACCTCGACCGTGCGCGTGGCCGGATCAATCGAGGGTGCCACGCGGGTCACCGTGGCGGCCCACTCGCGGGAGGGGTATGCCTGGACGGAGAACCGCACCTCGGCCCCCGGCGCGACTGCTCCAAGTGCAGCCTCAGGGAGGTGCAGGACGAGCTGCAGCCGCGTCACACCGCTTACCGTGAGAAGCGGTGCCCCGACCACCACCACCTGACCGGGCTGCGCCTCACGGGCCACGATTACGCCGCCAATCGGTGAGCGGACGAGCACCTCGTGCCCGCTTACACCTGCGGGGACAGGGCCGTCACCCGTCAGGTGCGCCAGCATCTCTGCTGCGCGCTCCGACTCCGCTACCGCGGCGAAGCGCAGTGCCTCCGCGTCCACCGCCGTAGCGCGGGCGCGCTCCAGGTCGGCCACCGAGAGCGCCTTCCCCGCATGCAGGCGCTCCGCCCGAGCGGCGGCGCTCTCTGCCAGCCGCGCCGCACTTTCTGCCCGAACGAGGGCGGCACGCGCCGCGGCGTGAGCGCCCAGGGCATCCAGCATCTCATGGCTGTGGAGCGTCGCCAGCACCTGCCCTGCCTGCACCCGGTCCCCCGGTTGCGCCAGCACGCGCATCACCCGCCCCTCGACGATCGCGCCGAGCGGCTGCGTGACAGAGGGGTCGAGGGCGAGTCGGGCCGGACCGCTCCACTCCTCGTGCCATGGCTCCAAACGAACCGGCTCCACCCGCAGGCCGGCGATGCGTACCGCCTCCGCGCCAAGCAACGCCGTGTCCGGTGGCGCGGGCGCGGCCGTGGCGGGCGCTGCGTCCATTTCTCCGCCGCACCCTGCGGCTGCCGCCAGGAGGGCAAGCCCACCCAGCAGTGCGAGAGATCGGCCGTTCATATCCCCTCCTCTATGGGTGTGCCGAGGGCACGGGCGAGTTCGATTTGCGCTATCGCCAGCTCAGCTGCGCGGGTCGCGGCGGCGGCGCGCGCGTCTGCATGAGCGCGCCGCGCGTCCAGGAGCTCCATCAGGGTTGCGGCGCCCTCGCGGTACGCCATTCCGGCAATCGAAGCCACCTCGGCGCCGCGTTCCGCGAGCCCGGGCCCGGCTGCCGGCGCGGCCTCCGCAAGGTGCCGGTAGACCTCCAGCGCCGAGGCTACCTCTGCCTCGACACCGCGCTGGATGGTCGCCAGCTCCGCCTCGGCCAGCGCAAGCTCTCCCGCTGCTCGCGCTCGTGCCGCGGCGCCCGCGTCACGAACCGGGAGCTCGAGCGAGAGCCCCACGAGCGCGGCCGCACCGCCTGCCGACTCCATCGCACCCAGCTGGAGCCCGATGTCGGGCAGGGAGCCCCTTCGCGCGGCGGTGGCCCCCCAGCGGGCAGCCTCTACGCGTCGCCGCGCGGCCTCCACCTCCGGACGGGCGAGCAGCGCCCGCTCAAGAGCTTCCGTCATGGAAGGAGTCGTGGGTGTGAGCCTGGGCACCTCGAGCGTGGCGCGGGGCAGGCTGGTTGCCGGCAGCCCGACGGCCCGAGCCAGGTCGGCGTGGGCCTGCTCGGCTGCGGCAAGCGCACGGGCGGTCGCGAAGCGCGCTCTCTCCACTTCCAGCCGAGCGCGCAGCGCCACGGCCTCGGAGACCGCCCCCTCTCCGAGTCGGGTCTCCTCATAGGCGAGGAGCTCCGCGAGCGCGGACTCCTCGGTCGCGGCCGATTCCGCGAGCGCAGCGGCGAGGGCGGCGTCCCAGTAGAGAGTGCCGACCGT
>CAZCWA010000566.1:0-3259 GCA_964502265.1 uncultured Myxococcaceae bacterium
TCGGCGGTGATCCGACCATGGGCGGCGACACGGTGGCGGCGGCGTTCCGTCGCGCGGTGGAGGATCCGGCGGTGAAGGCGATCGTCTTCCGCGTGGACAGCCCGGGTGGATCGTACGTGGCGTCGGACACCATCCGCCGCGAGGTGCAGCGCGCGCGCGAGGCGGGCAAGCCGGTCATCGCGACGATGGGCAACGTGGCGGCTTCGGGCGGGTACTTCGTGGCCATGGACGCGGACAAGATCGTCGCGCAGCCGGGGACGATCACCGGGAGCATCGGCGTGTACGCGGGCAAGTTCGTCACCAGCGGGCTGTGGGCCAAGCTGGGCGTGAACTGGGAGACCGTGGCCGAAGGGAAGAACGCCACCCTCTTCAGCACCGATCAGCCGATGACGCCCGAGCACCAGGCGCGGATCGACGCGGAGCTCGATCGCATCTACGACGACTTCACGCGCAAGGCGGCCGAGGGACGGAAGCTCCCGTTGGAGGAGCTGCAGAAGCTCGCGCGCGGCCGCATCTGGACCGGCGAGGACGCGAAGGCGGTGGGCCTGGTGGACGAGCTGGGCGGGATGAAGCGCGCGCTGGAGCTGGCGAAGGAGGCCGCGAAGATCCCGGCCGACAAGAAGGTGCGGGTGCGCGTCTACCCGCGGGAGAAGCGCGGCGTGGAGGCGGTGCTGGCGATGTTCGGCAGCGGCCGCGAGGGCGAGAACAGCGAGCAGGAGGGCGCCCAGGTGGAGACGGGCCTGCAGTCGATGCGCGGGGACATCCGGTCGCTGCAGCGCGCGCTGCGGGCGGTGGGCGTCGGGCTCGGCGGCGAGGGCGGCGTGCTCACCGCGCCGGTGCCCGAGGTGCAGTTCTAGCCGGGCATGTTCGTCCGCATCGAAGGTGAAGGGCCGCCGGTCTTCTTCATCCACGGCAGCGCCACCGATCACGGGACGTGGACCATCCAGCTCGCGTCGCTGCGCAGCCGGGTGAGGTGCGTGGCGTGGGACCGGCGCGGAACCGGCCAGTCGCCGCTGCCCGAAGGCACGTCGTTCCTCACGGTGGAGCAGCACGCGGACGACGCGGCGGCGCTGCTGCGCGAACACGGCGGTGGGCAGCCCCGGGTGGTGGTGGGGCAGAGCTTCGGCGGGGTGGTCGCGCTGGACCTCGTGCGGAGATACCCGGAGCTCGTGCGCGCAGCGGTGCTGATGGAGCCACCGCTGGCGAGCAGCGAGGACGCACCGCCCATCCCGCGTGACTTCCTCGAGCGGTTCGACGCCATCGAACGCACCGAGGGAGGCCCCGCCGCCGCCGAGTTCTTCCTCCGCAGCGTGCTCAGCGACGTGGCCTGGGACCGCATCCCGAAGCCGTACCAGGAGCGCTCGCGCGCGCTGCATCGGCCCATCCGCCAGGACATCGCTGCGCTGGGGGCATATCCCGTGCGCTACGCGTCGCTCGGGGAGGTTCAAAGACCGGTGCTCCTGCTCGGCGGCGACCGGAGCGCGGACTTCTACCGGCCCACGCTGGAGGCGCTGGCGCGGCATCTCGGGAACGCCCGGTTGGAGGTCTTCGGCGGCGCGGGCCACATGATGCACGCCGACGTGTTCCGGAAGTTCAACGCGCGGCTGCTGGAGCTGCTCCGGGAGCTGGGCGAGCTCGACCGCGAGCTCCGCGAATAGTCCCGGGTTCGGGCTCCCCTATTCCAGGGTGGAGGAGACGATCTCCGGGTCTCCCTTCGCGAGGACGAAGATGCCTGGGAGGCCCTCGGTCTCGAAGCCGGCGCTGGGGTTGTCGCGGAGCTGCGAGTGCTCGATGCGCAGGGTGCCGCTGCGGTCGTTGCTCACGAAGAAGATGGCGCCCCCGCCCTCGTTGGCGGTGTTGTGCTCGATGCGCGTGCCGCAGAGGTGGAGGGTGAACGTGTTGCCGTCGTTGTAGATGGCGCCGCCGCTGCCTCCGCCGGGAGTCCCCGCGCGCGCCGGGTTCGCGCCCCGGCCGATGGCGCGGTTGTGCGTGAACACGCTGTTGATGACCGTGTACGAGACGTCGATGCTGGAGAGCCCCGCGCCGTTGGAGCACGCGTTGCCCAGCGCCTCGCTGCCGCCGAAGGTGCTGTTCACCACGTAGACCGGCAGCCGGTCGTACTGGGCGAGTGTCCGCACCGCCGCGCCGCCGACGTCCGGCCCGGTGTCGTCGCACACGTTCCGCACGAAGCGCGAGTTGACGATCTTCAGCCGCCCGCCGCGCGCGAAGATGGCGCCGCCGCCGCCGAGGTCCACCGTCTCCCCCTTCGAGTTGCCGTCCGCGAAGGTGAGGTTCTGCACCGTGAGCTGCGGGTGGTCCTGGTTGTCGCAGTGGGGCGTGGTCCAGACCTGGGCGCGATCGCAGGTGTTCATGTAGAGGATGCGGACCCTTCCGCCGCCGCTCAGCGTCACCTTGCCGCCGCCGTCGATCACCACGCGGCGCGCCTTGTCGTTGAAGACCTTCGCCGTCCGGTCGAGCGTGATCGTCACCGGCTCCGGGCCGCAGTCGAAGGTGATGACGCCTCCCTCGGCCACCGCGGCGATGAAGGCGTCAGCGGTACAGGATGCCGCCGTCCCGGTCCCCACCACCCTGTCGGGCGCGGAGACGTCCTCGGCCCGTGCGTCGTCCGGGATGTCGCAAGGGCCGCCCGGGTCCGGGTTGCCCACCGGAGGCAGCTCCGAGGGATCGATCGGATCGGGCGTCTTGCCGCCACAGCCCGCGGTGAGGGCGAGGGCGGCGATGAGGACGAGCGCAGCTTCCAGACGACGACGGCCCATGCGGTGGAGCCTCCAGAGGTTCAGGGTTGCTCGTAGCGGAGCAGCGAGTGGACGCGGTCGGGGCCGCCCAACCTCCGGGCGCCGTCGAGGAAGGAGAGCTCCACCACGAAGGCGTGGCCGGCGACCTCGCCACCCTGCCGCATCACCAGCTTGCCGGCCGCCTCCGCGGTGCCGCCGGTCGCGAGCAGATCGTCCACCACCAGCACGCGCTCGCCGGACCGGATGGCGTCCTCGTGCAGCTCCACCGAGGCGCGGCCGTACTCGAGCGCGTACGACTCGCTGATGCAGCGCCACGGCAGCTTCCCCGGCTTGCGCATCAGCGTGAGGCCCACCCCCAGCGCGTAGGCCAGCGGCGCCGCGAAGACGAAGCCGCGCGACTCGATGCCCACGATCGTGTCGATGCCCTGTCCCTTCCACCGCGCCGCGAGCGCGTCCACCACCTCGCGGAAGAGCGGCGGGTCGGCGAGCACCGGGGTGATGTC
>CAZCWA010000567.1:0-3255 GCA_964502265.1 uncultured Myxococcaceae bacterium
CATCCGCGCGTGGTCGAGCACCCGGTAGAGCTCGTCCACGGTGTGCGGCCGGAAGGCGTTGCGGACCTCCGGCCGGTCGAACGCGATGCGCACCGCGCCCGTCTCCACCGCGCGGTGGTAGGTGATGTCGGTCAGCTCGAAGCCCGGGACTTCCTTCCAGGCGGAGGGATCGAAGAGCGGAGAGATCATGGCGGGTGCGTGTAGTCCGCACCGGCATCCGGCGCCAGCGCGTGATGCGCCAGCCCATCCGCCAGGTCAGGCGCGGCGGCGGACTCCGTAGACGACGACCCCGAGCAGCACCAGCGCGGCGCCCGCGGCCACCGACCTCCACGGAAGGCTGAAGGCGACCACCACGCAGCCCAGAAGGCCGGCCCAGGCCAGCGCGCGAGGCCAGCGGCGTTCTGCGTCCGTCAGCTTCAGCGCCGAGGCGTTGGTGACCGCGTAATAGAGGAGGACGGCGAAGGAGCTGAAGCCGATGGCAGAGCGCAGGTCCACCAGCGCCACCGCGATCGCCACCACCGCGCCCACCACCAGCTCCGCACGGTGCGGGACCCGGTAGCGCGGGTGCACCGCGGCGAGCACGCGTGGCAGGTCTCGGTTGGACGCCATCGCGAACGCCGTGCGGCTGATGCCGACGATCAGCGAGAGCAGCACGCCCAGCGAGGCCACCGTCGCGCCCACCCTCACCGCCGGGGACAACACGCTCAACGAGCCCGCCTCGACCGCCACCGCCAGGGGCGCCGCGGCCTGCGCGAGCGTTCCGGCATCCACCGCCAGCAGCGCGCTCACGGCCACCGCGGCATAGACGACCAACGTGATGCCCAGCGCGAGCGGGATGGCGCGCGGGATGGTGGTCGCAGGATCGCGCACCTCCTCGCCCAGCGTCGCCAGCCGTGCGTAGCCGGCGAAGGCGAAGAAGAGCAATCCGGCAGACTGGAGCACGCCGTAGAGGCTCGGTGCTTGCGGCGGCCAGACCCGCGCCGGCTCCAGCTCCCCGCCGAAGAGGATCGCGGTCACCGCCACGCCGAGCGCCACGAGCACGATGGCGACGATCGCCCGCGTCAGCAGCGCGGTCTTCTGCACGCCGAAGAAGTTCACCGCGGTGAGCGCCAGGACCGCCGCCACCGCGAGCGGACGCGCGTGCTCCGGGAAGGCGTAGCTGCCGAAGGTGAGCGCCATCGCCGCGCAGCTCGCAAGCTTGCCGATGACGAAGCACCAGCCGGCGAGGAAGCCCCACAGGTTCCCCAGCCGCCGCCGGCCGTACACGTAGGCGCCTCCAGACTCAGGATGCACCGCCGCGAGCTGCGCCGAGGACGTGGCGTTGCAGTAGGCGACGAAGGCCGCGACGAGCAGCCCGTACAGAAGCCCGGTGCCGGCCGCACGCGCCGCCGGTCCCACCGCCGCGAACACGCCCGCGCCAATCATCGCGCCGAGGCCGATGACCACCGCATCGAACGTGCCCAGCCTGCGCGCCAATCGGGTGTGCGGCTGAGCGGTCATCACACGAAAAAAAACGCCGGAGTGGCCTTGTAAGCCGAGTTCTGTACCCGCCCTTTCGGACGGACAGCGAACATTCGTCTAGGGCTCCGGTTACCCGGAGACCTCATCAGCGAGCCACCCGGGAGCCTGGGACGGGCCGCCCCTGTCCCTTTCGGGACGCTCCCCTATCGGCTCTTGCTCCAGGTGGGGTTTGCCATGCCGTCCCTGTCACCAGGGACGCGGTGCGCTCTTACCGCACCCTTTCACCCTTACCGGGCCTTGCGACCCGGCGGTCTGCTCTCTGTGGCACTTTCCTGCGAGTCACCCCGACTGGCCGTTAGCCAGCACCCTGCCCTGTGGAGCTCGGACTTTCCTCCCGCCGCCCATTCCTGCAGCGACCGGCGTTCGCCCCGGCCACTCCGGCCCGACCTCTATAACCCAGCCCAAAGAGCCGGTCATCCAACGCGTCACGGTCCCGTGCCGCAGAACCCGCTCGTGCACGCGCCGCTGCAGCACTCGAGCGCGACGAGGCAGCCGGCGCCGTTGCTCTTGCACGACCCGCCATCGGTCCCGCCGTCGGTCCCGCCGTCGGTCCCGCCATCCGTGTCCATCCCAGCGTCACCGGCGGGGGGCGTGGCGCACGAGCCGTTTTCGCAGGCGCCGCTGCAGCACTCCGCGCCCGCGAGGCAGCCTGCGCCGAGGTTCTTGCAGGTCACCTGGCACGCGCCGTTCTGGCACACGGTGCCCATGGCACAGGTGGCGCACACATCGCCGCCGGATCCGCAGGCGCCGGGCACGTTGCCCGGCCGGCACCGCCCGAGCTCGTCGTAGCAGCCGGTGCAGCCGGTGCACGAACCGTCCTCGCAGGTGCTTCCGCTCGGGCAGCGCCGGCAGGAAACACCGTCCCGTCCGCACGCCTGGGCCGAGGTGAGCCCGTCCTCGTTGCAGTTGCCGCCGGTGTCGCGGCACCCGTCGCACCCGGGCAGCGTGCACGCGCCCTCGAGGCAGACCTGTCCGTCGACGCAGGTGAGGCACGCCTCGCCGCGGCCACAGGCCTGCTCGGTGTCCCCGCTCACGCACTGCCCGTTGCGGCAGCAGCCGGTGCAGGTCTGCAGGCAGGTCGCGTTGACGTTGTCCCCGCCGCCGAACGAGGTGCACACGCCGCCCTGACAGATGGACTGGGTGTCGCACGACTGGCACGCCTGGCCCGCGACGCCACACGCGGTCTGCACCGTGCCCGTCTGACAGGTCCCTTCCGCGTCGCAGCAGCCCTGGAGGCAGTTGGCGGGTCCGCACTGCTCACCGCCACCGCACGCGTAGATGAAGCCGAAGCTCAGGGCGGACGCCACGACGAGGAAGGTCGCACGCAGGAAGTTCATGCGCGCGCCATAGCAGGTTCCCACCTCCCCGAGGAGGCTGACCGCCGCCCCCTCGCCTGCCACACGAAAGGTCCCCCGCCGCCTTTCAACAGCCGACGGCTCCGCCGCGCGTTAGAGGTGGCGCGCGATGTCCAAGATCCCTTCCCTCTCCGTCCTCGATCTCTCGCCCATCGTCCAGGGCAGCAACGCGAGCGAAGCGCTCCAGCACACCCTCGAGCTCGCCCAGGCGGCCGAGCGGCTGGGCTACCTGCGCTTCTGGCTCGCCGAGCACCACAACATGCCCGGCATCGCCAGCGCGGCCACCTCGGTGGTGATCGCCCACGTCGCCGGCGGCACCTCGCGGATCCGGGTGGGGGCCGGCGGGATCATGCTCCCCAACCACGCGCCGCTGGTGGTG
>CAZCWA010000568.1:0-3248 GCA_964502265.1 uncultured Myxococcaceae bacterium
CGGAAGGCGCGCGTCGGGATGGACGTGCGCGTGAAGCCTCGAGGCCTGGGCACCCGCCGCGTCATCGCCGTCCGCGGCCGCGGCCGCGGGTGACCAGGCCTGGCCGGGCCGCGGCGTGTGGGCGTTGCGCGCGGAGGCGGCGAGCAGGTTTCCGTTCTCCTGCAGGAGCAGCACGTTGGCGCCTGCGCCCTGCACGGTGAGCGCGAGCGTCCTGCGTTCTCCGCGCCGTTCGAAGTGGAGCAGCGCGGTGTGCGGCGCGGCGTAGGCGACCTCGGCGAGCCGCGCGCCGATGAGCTCCTTGCGCAGCGCGCCCTGGAACGTGAGCGGCTTCGGCGGGGACGGTGGACGATCCGCGGCGACCGCGAGACGCGCGACCTGGGGCTCGGCGGAGAGCACGAGGATCGTCGACGTCCCGGGCATGCGCAGCTCGAGCACCGCGAGCAGCGGCAGGGGCGCGAACGCCTTCTGCACGAACGCGTTCACCAGCCGCTGTTGGAGCTCGTCTGCGACCTCGCGCAGCTCGGTGGCGTTGAGGCTCATAAAGAAAAACGGCCCGACGGTTCCCCGCCGAGCCGCTCCTACCGCGACAGCCGCGGTGTGTATCGATGATGCCTACGGCGTGCCGGTGGTGGTGGCCGCGGCGGCCGACTTCGAAGCCTTGGAGGCGCGCTTGGTGCCGCCCTTCTTCGCGGGGGTCTTCTTCGCGGTGCTCTTCTTCGCGGTGGACTTCTTGGCCGCGACCTTCTTGGGGGCGGTCTTCTTCTTCGCCGTGGTCTTCTTCGGGGCAGCCTTCTTGGGCGCAGCCTTCTTCGGCGCAGCCTTCTTCGCCGTCGTCTTCTTCGCCGTGGTCTTCTTCGCCGTCGACTTCTTCGCGGCCATCTTCAATCCCTCCGTTAGGTCATCACTCTTCAACGAGTGAGTGCGCGGATGCTACGGGCCCGATCATAAGGTGTCAACGAACGCGCCGTTGACATCACTCGATGATCGATCCCGATCGATCACCTTCGATCGAGCGATGAAAACGACGCGCGAGATCCGAAGGAGCCACACGCATGCACCTGCCGATCACGTTGAGCACCGTCGTCCTCGATCCACCCACTGCGCTGCTCGCGGGCTGCGTGCTCGCGCTCGTTTCGGCGCGGCTCATCGCGCTTCATCCGGATCGCGAGCTGCTGCGCACCACCGCGTTGGGCGCGCTGTGGGGCCTCTTCTACGCGGGCTGCGTGGGCTACCTCTTCTTCACGCAGCCGGACTGGATGCTCGCGTACCTCAAGGACGCGCGTGAGGTGTCGCTGCTGCCCGCGTTCGTGATCTTCGCCGCGCTCTGCGCCGCGTTCGGTGCGTTCGGCGGTGCGGCCACCGGCGCGCTGCTCCACCAGGGACGCAGGCCGCTCGCCTTCGCGCTCACCGCGCTCGCCACCGCCACCGTGGGCGCCGTGTTCTGGCTGCAGTGGCGGCAGTACTTCCTCATCGGCACCTTCGAGCAGTTCTATTCCGGCGACGCGGTGCCGCTGCAGTCGCACGCGGCGGCCCAGATGGGGATGAACGTGGCGGGCGGGTTGACCGCGGCGGGCAGCATCGCGCTCATCGCGGTGCGGCTGGTGCAGACGCGGCGGGCGAACGCAGGCGGGGTGCCGAGCGGGCAGCATTCCCCTCCTGCCCCCCGCGGCTAGCGCGTTAGAATGCGCAGCGTGACGTCTCTTCCAGAAGTCGTGCCCGGCCCCAACGAGCCCTGCTGGTGTGGTTCGGGGACCAAGTACAAGAAGTGCCATCGCAGCGCGGACCAGGTGGAGCTGCGCAAGCGCGGCTCGGCGAACATGGCGGCGGGCGCAGCGGCCCCGCTCAAGCGCATCAAGCCGGGCGTGGTGAGCCCCATGCGCACCGTGCCGCCGGAGATCCCCCGGCCGGACTACGCGGCGGCCGGCAAGCCCGGCAAGCGATCGGTCTCGCCCGTCCTCGAAGGCGAGCGGCTGGAGCGGATGCGCAAGGCATGCAACGCCGCGGCGCGGATCCTCGAGCGGCTCGGCAAGGAGGTGCGGCCGGGCGTGACCACCGAGGAGATCGACGCGCTGGCCCACCAGCTCTACATCGAGGCCGGCGGCTACCCGAGCACGCTGAACTACCACGGCTTCCCCAAGAGCCTGTGCACCTCGGTCAACGAGGTCGTGTGCCACGGCATCCCGGACTCGCGGCCGCTGGAGGACGGGGACATCGTCAACCTCGACGTGACCATCTACCTCGACGGCATGCACGGCGATTGCTCGGCCACCTTCCTCGTCGGCAACGTGGACGAGGCCGGCCGCAGGCTGGTGCAGGTGACGAAGGAGTGCCTCGAGTTGGGGATCGCGGCGGTGAAGCCCGGCGTGCCCATCCGCGCCATCGGCCAGGCGATCGAGCCGCACGCGCGCAAGCACGGGTACTCGGTGGTGCGCGCGTACGCGGGCCACGGCATCGCCGAGGTCTTCCACACCAACATCCAGGTGCCGCACTACGACGAGTCGGACGCGAAGGAGATCATCCGCCCCGGCATGGTCTTCACCGTGGAGCCGATGATCAGCGAGGGAAGCTGGCAGGTGACCCACTGGAACGACGGCTGGACCGTGCTCACCGCGGACGGGCGGCGCTCGGCCCAGTTCGAACACACCCTGGTGGTGACCGAGACCGGCGCGGAGATCCTCACCCGCCCCTGACCGGTGCCGGAGGCCGGGTCAGCCCAGCGCGGTGCGGTAGTCCAGCTCGTGCTCGTCGTTGACGGCGGCCTCGTCCGTCTCCGCGGCGCGGAAGAAGGCGTCCACCGCGCGCTGCACGTCCGCGGCGGAGTCCAGCCCGTTCACCGTGTTGCGGAACGCGGACGCGCCGCGCAGCCCGTGCGCGTACCAGGCGAGGTGCTTGCGGAAGTTCCGCACCGCGCCCAGCTCGTCGCCCACGAAGGAGAGGTGGGTGGTGAAGTGGCCCATCACCAGCGCGTGCCGCTCCTCGGCCGAGGGGGCCTTGCCGCCGTGCAGCGCGCGGAAGATCCACGGGTTGCCCAGCGCGCCGCGGCCGATCATCACGAAGTCGCAGCCGGTGGTCTCGAGCATCCGGTGCGCGTCCGCCACCGTCTTCACGTCGCCGTTGCCGATGATCGGCATCTTCGTGATGTTCCGCTTCAGGTCGGCGATGACGTTCCAGTCCGCCTTGCCCGAGTAGCCCTGCGCGCGCGTCCGCGGGTGGATGGCCAGCGCCGCGCAGCCCGCCTCCTCCAGCGC
>CAZCWA010000569.1:0-3226 GCA_964502265.1 uncultured Myxococcaceae bacterium
GGGTGGGGGATCTGGGGGCTGGGAAGACCCAGCTCGTGCGCGGGGTGGCGGACGGCCTCGGCGTGGATCGCAGCCAGGTCGCGAGCCCCACCTTCGCCATCGTCTATCCGTACGAGGGCGGCCGCATCCCGCTCCACCACGCGGACCTCTACCGGCTCGCGGACTACGACGAGCTGTACGCGACGGGGTTCCTCGATCTGTTGGGCGGCGAGGGCGCGGTGCTGGTCGAGTGGATCGACAAGGTCCCCGAGGCGGCTCCGGAGGAACTGCTCCTGCTCCGCCTGGCCCACGGCGAGCCGTCGCGCCCGGACGAGCGGATGTTGACCGTCGAGGCCTGGGGCGCGCGCTACGTGCCCCTGCTCGAGGCGTGGCTGGGGGAGTCGCCCGTCCGCGGAGGGTAGGCACCCGGCCGAGGCAGGGTCCCCACCCGGCATTGCCCGGAAGGGCACCCGGTATGTCTTTCTTTCAACGCGCCGCGGGAGGGGGAGCACCCGGCCTCGGGAGGATGGGCACCCGGTCGCGGGTGGAGCCCGGCCCTGCGCAGGGTGGGTGGGCGCCCGTCCAGGGCCGGGGCCCAGGCCGTCACCGCAGGGTCCGCACCCGGTCGCGCGAGGAACCTCACCCGTCCGGCCCTGGGTCTCAGCCGCGCCCTGTCGTGGGGGCCAGCGGCGCGTCGGCGAGGATGAGTCCGTGGAACTGACGCACCGTGGCCCGCTTCGGCATCAGCCGCAGGGCGAGGTTCCGGGTGAAGCGGGCCACCGGGTTCTTCCAGTGCGCCACCTTCCCGAACCGGCGTGAGGCGAGCACGATCCGCGAGGTCCTCGGGATCCGCCGGGCCTGGTAGCGCAGGAGCGCGCCCGTCACGTCCCCCGCAGCGGCCCGAAGCTCCTCGGCCAGCACGAAGGCGTCCTCGACGGCCTGACACGCACCCTGACCGAGGTTCGGCGTCATCGGATGCGCGGCATCGCCGAGCAGCGTCACCCGTCCGAAGCTCCACCGCGGCAGCGGCTCGCGGTCCTGCAGGTCCGTCTGGAGGATGGCCTCGGGCGCGGTGGCCTCGAGGATCTGGAGGACCGGCGCCGGCCACTTCGCGTAGTCGTGCAGGAGCGCTTCGTGTTGCTGCTGCGGGGACGCTCGCTTTGCCGGTGCGGAAGAGGCGGGCACATCCGCCACCGCGAACCAGTACACCCGGCCCCCGGTGAGCGAGACGGCGCCGAACCTGCGCCCCGGTCCCCACAGCTCGAGCGAGGTGCCCGCGTCCAACAGACCCAGAGGTCCGGTGATCCCGCGCCAGCTCGTCTGGCCCGAGTGCACGAGCCCATCGCCCACCAACGCCTGGCGGACCACCGAGTGCAGCCCGTCCGCTCCCACCAGCAGGTCGCCTTCGACCGTTTCGCCGTGCTCGAGGGTCACCCGCACCCGCTCGCCGCGCTCCTCGAAGGACCTCACCCCGGCGTCGAGCCGCACGGTCCCGGGCGCAAGCTGGCCCAGCAGCGCCTCGTGCAACTCCGCGCGGTGGAAGGCCACCATCGGCGCACCGGCCGCGCGCGTGAGCTCCGACAGCGGCGAGCGCGCCAGCTCGCCCGCGAAGGCGTCGCCGATGATCCCGGTCGATTGAACCTGACCTGTGCCGACGATCGCGTCCGCCACGCCCATCCGCTGGAGCACCGCCAGTGCGTTCACCGCGAGGACGATCCCGGCCCCGACCGGCGCGAGCTTCGGCGCGCGCTCGAAGACCGTCACCTCCACGCCCGCCCGCTGCAGCGCGATGGCCAGCGTGAGCCCGCCGATGCCGCCGCCGGCCACCAGGACCTGAAGCCGCTTCTCTGAAGGATCCACGTGCACCCCTTGCGACTGGCTCAGCCCGCCGGCTGCACCCGTGGCGCCGGGGCCAGCTCGTCGAACGACCACCGCCAGAAGCGGAGCTCGTCGTCCACGCCGCAGACGGCGTCTTCGGGCAGTTCGTGCCAGTGGTTCTCGGTCTCGAGCGCCTCGCTGGCCACCACGAACTGGCGCAGCCGCACGCCGGGCCTCGGCGCGTCGCTGATGCAGCCGTCCTGCCGGCGCTTCTTCTCCGAATAGAACAGCGTCCGGTTCCGCCGCGTGGCGAGCATCAGCCGGCCGTCGGTGACGAGGAAGTTGGTGGAGGACGGCATCACCGCGCGGTGCTCGGTGATCCGGACCACGGTTCGAGCGGTCTCGACGAGCGTGCGCGCCACCACGTCGAAGGGCGGATCCTCCAGCGGACACCGCGCGCGGAGCAGGGTGAGGAAGAGGTAGAAGCACCGCTCCGAGTCCGTCTGCCCGCGGATGAGGGCGCGGAAGTCCGGGTCGATCAGCGCCTCCACCGTCGCCGCGTGATCGTCGAACCGCTGCAGGGTCCCGTTGTGCGCGAACGTCCAGCGTCCCCACACGAACGGGTGGGCGTTCTCGATGTTGATCGGTCCCACCGAGGCCAGCCGGATGTGCGCGAGCACCGCGTGGGACGAGACGAGCGAGGAGACGTGCTCGAACTCCGGATCCGAGTGCGCAGCGCCCGTGCCCCGGGCGACCTGCGGCTCGGAGCCCTTGCCCTCGTAGGAGGCGATGCCCCAGCCGTCCTTGTGCTCGTGGGACTGAACCCGCAGGGAGTTCGCCTCGCGCACGAGGGATTCGTGGACGCGGTCAGGAACGTCCGAGCGGAATCCGAACAGCCGACACATGCCCCACCTCTATATGCATGCGCCGGCTATTGGCACAGCGCAGTGCCCAGACCCTCCGGCCGCGCTGTCACCCGTCCTGCTTTGAGCACCGCCCGCGCGTGGTTCACGCCCAGGTGGTACGGCAGGTGCCGGTAGGTCTCGCAGCCGAAGATCACCAGGTCCGCCGGATCGCCCGGCGCGATCCGTCCCAGCCCGTCCTTGCGCATCGCCAACGCCGCGCCGCGGGTGAAGCCCCACACCGCCTCCGCCGCCGTGAGCCCGTTCTCCAGGCAGGCAAGGCCCATCACCAGCCCCACGTTCTCGGTCATCGACGAGCCCGGGTTCACGTTCGTCCCCAGCGCCACGTTCACGCCCGCCGCGCGCAGCCTGCGGCCCGGCGCGTAGGGCTTCATCCGAAGGAAGAGGGTGGAGGTGGGCACCAGCACCGCGCTCACGTTCGCGCGGGCCAGCGCGGCGATGCCCTCGTCGGTCACCTGCTCGAGGTGATCCGCGCAGGACGCGCCCACCTCCGCCGCCAGCAGCGC
>CAZCWA010000570.1:0-3222 GCA_964502265.1 uncultured Myxococcaceae bacterium
CGGTGCCCTATCCCAACTGGCGGCAGCCAGAGCGCAATCCTTTCCAGACGCCCTGGTACCACGCGCCTCACTCGATCGATCTCCCGCAACGCATGGGCGAGAGCTCGTACCTGGAGATCGGACCCGGGCAGTCGTCGCTGGCCGTGGAGCTGGGGCCGCTGCTCGCGGGCTTCTCCACGGAGAACCTCTGGTGGGGCCCTGCCACCCGCAACGCGATCGTGATGAGCGCGAACGCGCCCGGCATCCCCCACGCTTTCCTGCGTACCGATCGGCCGCTGCAAACCCGCTTCGGCAACTTCGAGGGGATCTGGATGCTCGGCTCGCTGAGCGAATCGGAGTTCTTCGACGATGATACGGAGAACGATACCCGCTCGCTTGCAGGGCTCGCGCTCACCTTCTCGCCGGCCATCGAGCCGGGGCTGACGCTGGGGCTGACCCGCGCGGTATACGCCCGCACCCGCGGCAACGTGGGGCCGGGCGCGGCGTTCGACGTCTTCCGGCGCGTCGGTCAGCCCTGGGCCGAGCCCGGCGACACGCTGGTGATGGACGCGTACGAGCGTGACCAGATCACCTCGGTCTTCGGGCGATGGGTCTTCCCGGCGGCCGGGTTCGAGGCGTACGGCGAGTGGGCGCGCTTCGAGGAGCCCCGCTCGATCCGCAACCTGCTCACAGACCCGGAGCACTCGCAGGGCTACACGGTGGGCGCACGCTGGGCACGCGCGGTGGGCTCTGCCTCTCTCTGGAGCCTCGAAGGCGAGGCGACCAACCTGGAGCTGAGCCCGAGCTACTCGCACCGCCGCACGCTCAGCACCTACACAAGCCGCACGGTTCCGCACGGCTACACGCACCGCGGCCAGGTGATCGGGGCGGCGACGGGGCCGGGCTCGTCCAGCCAGTGGGCGGCCACGGAGTTCTTATCAGGACCGTGGCGGGTGGGCGCGCACGTGGGGCGGATCCGGTGGCACAACACGGTCTTCTACACCGAGGCGCCCAGCCCCACACGCTACTCGCACGATGTCTCGGTCCACACCGGGCTGCGTGCGGGCTATGCCTGGCGAGGGTGGACTCTGCTCGGCGAGTTCGACACCTCGCAGCGCATCAACTACCTCTTCCAGACCTTCTTCAAGGGCGTGGGTCAGGAGCCGGAGAGTGTGAACGTGCGCAACCAGACCTTCCGGCTCACGATCGGACGTTGACGGTGGTGACAGTGGTGTCGCGGCTGACGATATTGACGGTGTTGAGGTGATGAGGTGCTGACGGTCGACGCGCGCTTCATCAACCAGTCGGGGATCGGGCGGTATCTGGCCGAGGTGCTCCCGCGCGTGATCGAAGGGCTGGAGTCCGAGGTCACCCTGCTGGGCGGCGAGGCGGCGCGGGAGATGGCCGGCGCAACGGGCGCCGCATACGTCCCGCTGGAGGCGCCGATGTACTCGCTTGCGGAGCAGTACCGTCTCAAGCGCGCGATCCCGCGCGCCAGCACGCTGTTCTGGGCACCGCACTACAACATCCCGCTTGCCTGGCGGGGCCGACTCCTGGTCACCGTGCACGATCTGCTGCACCTGGCGCGGCCGGAGTTCGTGCGCGGCGCCCACCGCCGGCTCTACGCGGGCACTGTCTTCCGCCGGCTCGCCCGCCGCGCGGACCGCGTCATCTGCGTCTCCCACTTCACGGCGCGCGAGATGGAGCGGCTGCTCGGCGTGCACCCTTACCTGACGCGGGTGATCCACCAGGGCGTGTCCGAGGCCTGGTTCCAGCCCGCCGACCCCGAGCCCCCGCACCCACGGCCGTACCTGCTCTATGTGGGGAACGTTAAGCCGCACAAGAACCTGGGGCGCCTCGTACAGGCTTTCGCGCGGCTCACCGACGAGATCGAGCACGACCTGCTCATCGCGGGCCGGCGCGAGGGGTTCATCACCGGTGACGCGGCGGTCGAACGTGCGGCGGCCGCGCTCGGCGACCGGGTGCGCTTTACCGGCGAACTCGGCGACGCGGAGCTGCGGCGCCACCTCGCCCACGCGGAGGCGCTTGTCTTCCCCTCCCTCTACGAGGGGTTCGGTCTTCCGCCGCTCGAAGCGATGGCCGCGGGCTGCCCCGTACTCGCCGCCCGCGCCGCCTCGATCCCGGAAGCCTGCGGCGGCGCGGCGCTCTACTTCGACCCGATGGACGTCGGCGAGATCGCGAAATCGATCCGCTCGATCATCGCCCGACCCGAGCTGCGCGAACAGCTTCGCGCCCGGGGCACCGAACATGCCCGCACCTTCACCTGGGACCGCTCCGCCGCCGCCACGCGCGACGTGATCCATGACCTGATTGCACGCTGAACGATCCGATGACCCGCACACGCTCCCGGGCCATTGCCCGCGCCTTCGTCCTCCTGCTCGCGCCGCTGCTGGCGGGCTGCTCCGATTTGCTCACCGACACCTACGACTACGGCCATGTGCAGGTGGTCGTGACGGATCGCAGCGGGGCGCCAGCGCCGGGGCTGAACCTCGTCTTCTACAACTCGCACCGACATACCGGCTACGGGCAGACGGACGGCGCAGGCCGCGTCGAGTTCGACTTCGTGCCCGAGGGCAACTACGGGGTCTATCTCACCATGAACCACCAGTATGTCGCGCCCTCGCTCGAGGACTGGGACTACCGCGACAGCATCGTGCTGGGAGCGGGCGCGGCGGAGGTGGTCGAGTTCACCGTCTATACGCGCGGTGCCGGGACCGTGCAGGTGGCGGCGCTCGATGAGACGGGCGCGCCGGTCGCGGATGTGGGAGTCACGCTCATTGCCCGCGCCGCCGCCGGTGAGGTCGGCCCGCCCACCGCGGACGAAGAGCCGGAACCCGGCAATCGCCACACACTCACCGGCGTCGACGGTATCGCCCTCTTCGATGATGTCGGCTGGGGGGCGTACCGGGTGGAGGCGGCGGCGCCCGAAGGTTACGCAGTGCTGAGCGTGGGCGGTGAGTTCATCATCGACGCCGGCTGGGTCGAGGAGGTCGAGGTCCGGCTCGAATCCCGGCCGCAGGCGAACGAGCCGGGCGAGGACGAAGGCGGGAGCGAAGAGGATGACGATGATGCCGGAGCCGATGACGGCACCGAACCGGGGAATGACGGCGATCCGGCAGAGTAACGAAGACGAGATCCCCCCGCCCCCCTTTTTACGCTCATGGGATCGGAGGGGATGCTGGCCCGGCACACCCTGCACCCGTAACCACTCGATGAAACGGA
>CAZCWA010000571.1:0-3206 GCA_964502265.1 uncultured Myxococcaceae bacterium
CGGGCTGCGGCTCGCCCCTGCGCGCGAGGCGAAGCACGTGGTCTCCCGCAGGCAGTGCCGCTCGCTCCAGCACGAGCGCCTGCGCGCCCGCACCGTTCTCCCCGCACCACTGCAGCGCCCCGCAGACGCCGGACATCAGCTCGGCTACGACCGGCACCGGCGTCAGGACGGGGAAGGTGAGCTGGAGGTCGCGCGGTTCGGTGATGGTGAAGGCCACGACCGCGTCGCGATCCCCGTCCTCGCCGCACGCCAGGCGGTGATCGCTGTGGCGCGTGTGGAAGTCGATGCTCGCGACGCCGATGAGCCGGTCGCTCGAAGATCCCGGCGCCGGCGCGAGCGGAAGCCACAGCGGATCGGTGCAGGACTCGCCGGGTTCCTGCCGCCGGAGCTGCAAGGTGAGCGTGAAGTCGCCCCCCTCCGGTGGGCCCTCCACCAGCAGGTGCCAGGTGCCCGCCGGCAACGTCCCCGCGGTCAGCACGTTCGAGGAACACGCGCGGGTCTCGGTGTCGTCATCGCAGGCCGCGCCGCGCAGGGCGACGCTGAAGGGTGCGGTGCCTTCGACGAGGGCCTGCAGGCTCAGCGTCTCGGTGGTGGTGAAGCTGTAGACGGCGTCCGGCCCTTCCACGCCGTTGCAGGCGGCGCGGTGATCGTCCGCGCGGCCCACCGTCGAGCCCTTCACCTGCGCGTAGCCAACGATCCCGCCCTGCTGCCGGAGGTCGAGCGGCTGCGGGTCGTCGCACGAGTCGCCGAGTGTCGAGGGCATGGTGCTCAGCACGGCCCGGAAATCCGCGTCGTCCCCTGCGACGCTGGAGAAGAAGAGCGTGTACGCGCCCGGCAAGGCGGCGTGTTGGTACTGCGCTTCGCCGCCGATCGCGGAGAAGGTGCACGCGAGTTCATCGCCGCAGAGGGCGCCGCGCACGGAGGCGGTGACGACGGGGGCATCGTCCGGCACGTCGAGGTCGAGCTGGAGCTCCGTCGGCGCCTCGATGCGGACGCGCACGTCCAGCTCCGAGCCCCGCGCCGCCGTGCAGGAGGATCCGAAGGGCGAGGTGTGCGAGAGCCCCCGGGTGGTGCCCACGAGCTGCAGCTTCGGCGGGATCGCGGAGAGCACCGGGCCCGCACCGCAGGACTCGACCGAGACGTCCAGCCAGATCTCCAGGCGGACGGCTCCCTCCTCCGAAGCTTCGAGCCAGAGGTGGTGATCGCCCGCCTCCACCGGGACCATCAGCAGGGTCTGCGCGCCTGCTGCCGCGGTGGGCGCGCAGCTTCCGGCGCGCTCGGTCGAGGCGTCGTCACAGGTGGCGCGCAGGTGGAGCGATGGGACCTGTGCGTCCGCGGCCGCGCGCACGAAGAGGATGCCGCGCTCGGATGCCTCGAGGCGGAGGACGTGATCGACTGCGCCGGAGGGAGCGCAGGTGCCGCGGTCGACGTCGGATGCACCGGTGAGGTTGAGCGCGAGGGTCTGCGGCGTGCTGGAGACGGTCAGTACCGGGAGGTCGTTGGTGCAGAGCGTGGCGGGCGTGCCGGCGTCCGGTTCGACGTGTCCCGCGTCATCGCAGGTGGTGCAGCCGCCATCTTCCGAGGGATGGGTGATGTCTCGGATGCAGCCGGCAGCGCTCGCGGCGACGAGGAGTCCTGCGAGGAGCAGACGCATTCTGTGGCTCATGGAGCGTTTCCTTCCGGGGTGTCACAGCCATGGGCGCGCTGTGCGCGTTCGACCTCGGCCCGGTACCGGCCATCGGGGAAGGCCTGCTGATGCGCCGTCCACCGGGCACACGCACCCGCTCTGTCGTCGAGGTGGTTTCCGAGCAACGTCCCCAGCTCGAAGCTCAGCCGCTCGCGATCTGCGGCTTCGAGCGGTGGCTCGCGCGGAGTGTCGAGAGCCCGCGAGATGAGAGCTGCGGCGTCCCGGAGGGAGCCTGCGGCGCGGAGGGATTCGAGTTGCTCGAACAGCTCGTCCTCCACCGGCGCAGGGGGCTCGGGCTTCGGCCTCTTCTTCTCCCGCGGCGGAGGACGTTCGACGGGCGCCTGCACCGCCACCGGTGGGAGGGATTCGGGTTCGGGCTCCTGGGGCAGCGGCCAGGAGAGCGTCTCGCCCGGAGAGAGCGCGCGCGTGCGTTCGTCCAGGGCGACGAAGCGGATGCGGCCCTCGTGCAGCGTCACCGTTCCGCCGTCTTCGTGCTGAACGACGTCGAAGGTCGTGCCCAGCACCTCGATGCGCCCGTGCGAGACCTCCACCCGGAAGGGAGAACGGTCCGCGCCGCGCGGCTCCACCGTGAGCCGGACCCGGCCCTCGCGCAGCAGCAGCACGTTGCGCGATGCGAGCAGTCGCACGGGTGCGGTCGTTTCGATCCGTACTCCCTCTTCGGCGATGTGAAGGGTCGCTGCGCCGCTGAGGAGGCTCAGCGTTCCGTCCGTCTCGAGTTCCCACGTGAGGGACCGGGCGTGCTCCAGCGTCATGCCGGGGATCGTCGGCGCGGGTGCGGGGGCCTGTTGGAGCCAGACGATCGCGAGCGATGCGGCGCACACCGTGGCCAATGCGACGGCGGTCGCGCGGAGGGGGCGCCTCGAAGGTCCGGCAGCGGTTCTGGCATGGGTGCGCTCGGACAACCGCTGCTTCAGGCCCGCCGGCAGCGGCGCTTCGTCGAGCTGCTCGCGCGCGCGCTCGAGGCCCGTCCAGAGATCACCACGCTTCATCTCGGCACCTCCCATCCCTGCTCCTCCATCCGCTGCCACGCCCGGGTGAGGAGCTTGGAGACGTAGCCCTCGGACAACCCCAGAAGGCCGGCGATCTCCCTTCCCGTCCGCCCTTCCATCACGCTCAATGAGAGGGCCATGCGCTCCTTCGGCGGCAGCGTCCCGAGCGCCCTCATCGCCGCGCGCGCGTCCTCCTCCAGCTCGAGCTTCTGGTCGGGTGAACTTTCGTCGTGCTCCTCGCGGCCGGCGACGAGGCGGTGCAGCCGCCCGAGCAGGGAGCGCTCGCGCTGCAGCCGCTTGAGCGAGAGCGTCACGCACGTCCGGTGGATGAAGCCGCCCGGATCCTCCTGACGGTGCAACGTGTGGCGGTGCCGGTAGAGCGCCACGAACACGTCCTGCGCCACGTCCTCGGCGAAGGCGGTCGAGCCGCCCCCGTAACGCAGCGCGAGCCGATACGCCTTGTCCCAGTACCGCTCGTACCAGGCTTCGAAGTCGGCCTCCCCTGCCCC
>CAZCWA010000572.1:0-3191 GCA_964502265.1 uncultured Myxococcaceae bacterium
GCGAAGCGGCAGGGCAAGCCCTACGGCCTCATCATCCGGGACATCACCGGCGGCAACACCAACACGTCCAACTGGGGCTACCAGGCGTTCAAGGGCATCCCGCGGATGGTGTTCCGCGTCGACGTGCGCGACGGCAAGGAGACGCTGGTGCGCGGGGTGGAGATCGTCGGGACGCCCCTGTCGTCGATCAACAAGATCCTCGCCACCGGGCGCACGCGCGGGATCTTCAACGGCTTCTGCGGCGCCGAGAGCGGCAGCGTCCCGGTCTCCGCGGTCGCGCCCGCCACGCTCCTCCAGGAGATCGAGCTGCAGCGCGCGGTCGAGGGGAAGGACCGCCCGCCGCTTCTGCCCAGCCCCGCCACCCTCCCGCCTTCCGCGCCTCCCTCGCCGACCGGTACGGGTGGCAGTCAAGGGTCCTGAAGGGGCAGTAGAGATTTCAGTCCCGCCGGGCCTGCGCGTGCCGCAACTCGCTGCACCGGCTGGAAGGGCAGTGAAATCCCCGACGTGCAGGGTCCGGTAACGGACGTCAACCTGCGCCGGCGCGGCACCCGCGTTGCTCTGTGGCCGCGGGATGCGGACGTCCCGAACCCTCGCTGCGCTGGTCCTGCTGACGGTCCTCGGGCCCGGCCCGCGCGCGACCGCGATGCCCCAGTGGCCCTCGCGAACGAGCGCGCGGTTGAACGTGCAGCCCGCCGCCGCGGTGCGCTCGCACGACGCGACCCCGCCCGGCGTGCCCAGCGCCAGACCCGACCCGCTCCCCGAGCGCTTCCTCTCCGCGCACAAGGACCTGGAGCGGGGACGGCACGAAGCGGCGGCGGAGGCCTTCGAGAAGCTCGCCGCGGAGTGGCCGGCGCTGCGCGATGTGGCCCTCTTCTTCTCCGGTCAGGCGTGGCTCTCGGCGAAGGCGCCTTTGCGCGCGGTGGCGGTGCTGGAGCAGGTGTCGGAGGCCTCGCACCGGCACCTCGATGCGCTGCGGCTGCTCTCGCGGGCGGACGAGGAGCTGGGTGACTTCGCGCGCGCGGCCGGAAGGCTGGAGCCGCTGACGCGCCCGGACTCGACGCACCCGGCCCATCTGCGCATCGCGGCGCTGCGGCGGGCGGCGGAGCTTTCGAGGCGCGGGGGGGATGCGCAGACGGCGCGCGCGCTGAGGCTGCGGCTGTGGTCGAGCTTCCCGACCTCGCCTTCGGCGCAGTGGGCGATCCGGGGGATCAAGGCGTCGTCCATTCCGGCGCTCTCGCGGGCGGAGCGGGCGGACGCGCTCGCGGGCGCGTACCGGCCGGCGGAGGCGAGGGCGGAGGCGCGGCGGGCGCTCGCGCGGGCGAAGGTCCCCGACGAGGCGGCGTGTCTGGCGAACCTGGTGAACGCGAAGCTCCTTCGCTCCGAGCGCAGGAACAGGGCGGTGGTGGCCACGCTGGAGCCGCTGCTCGAGGCGTGCACGCAGGAGGCGCTGAGGCCGCGGGTGCTCTACCTGCTGGCCACCTCGAAGGGGATCCTCGATGCGGAGGCCGGGCGCGCGCTGTGGACGCGGCTGGCGGATGAGTACCCGCTGCACTCCTACGCGGACGACGCGCTCTATGCGGCGGCGGAGCTCGATCTGAAGCTGGGCGATGCGGCGGGGGCGCTCGAGCGGCTGGACACGCTCGTCCGGACCCACCCGCATGGCGACTACGCGGGCGAGGCGCACTTCCGGCGCTTCTTCATCCGCTGGCGGGGCGGGGATCTGGGCGGCGCGCGCTCTGCGCTGGAGCGCTTCGAGGAGGCCACGCGCGGGGTGGCGTTGGCGCTCGAGCGGCCGCGGGCCCTCTACTGGAGCGCGCGCTTCCGCGAGGCCGGCGGGGACGAGGCTGCGGCCCACGCGCTCTACGGCGAGGTGCTGCGCCATCACCCGACCACGATCTACGCGCTGTGGGCGGAGGAGCGGCTCGGCGATCGCGCCGGGGAACTCACGGTGCGCGCGGAGGCGGGCGTCGAAGGCGAAGGGCTCGCTGCGCTGGAGCGGGATGCGGCGTGGAGGACGGCGAGGGCGCTGCAGCGGCTGGGGCTCGCGCAGGAGGCGGAGCGGGCGTTCGCGCACGTGGACGTCACCGCGCACGGTTCGACGACGCTCCTCGCCGCCGCGCACGTCCTGCGGGCGGAGGGGCAGGCGAAGGTCTTCCGGTCGTTGCCCGAACGCGCGGTCGAAGAGGCGCTCATCGGCCCGCTCAACGGGCTCTCCCAGTCGATCTGGGATCGGCACCGGCCGCAGTCGTATGCGTCGCTGCTCGATGACGCGGCGGCGCGCGCGGGGGTGGAGGCGGATCTGCTGCGCGGTCTCGTTCATCGGGAGAGCCGGTTCAATCCGCGCGCGCGTTCGGGGGCCGGCGCGCTGGGGCTGGCGCAGGTGATGCCCGCCACCGCGCGCGAGGAGCTGCGGCGGCTGGGTGGAGCGCTTCGGGATCCGTCGCAGTTGCTGGAGCCGAAGCTCAACGCGCGGGTGGGCGCCAGCTACCTGGCGCGGCTGCTGCGTCAATTCGATGGCAGGGCGGAGCTCGCGCTGGCGGCCTACAACGGCGGGCCGGGAAGGGTGAGCCGCTGGTGGAGCGAGCGCACCACCGACGAAGTGGACGTCTTCGTGGAGAGCATCCCCATCGAGGAGACGCGCCAGTACGTGAAGAACGTGATGCAGAGCGCGGCCGCGTACCGGGCGCTGCGGCAGAGCGCGCTGCTCGCGTCGTCGGAGCGGGCTCCGCGCGGGTAGGCGGCGGAATACATCCTGCACTCGCCTGGTTGGACCTTCTCAGGCGAGGAGTGGGGAACGTGTTGGCTGCCCGGCCGTCGAGCGAGGTACCGAGGATGAAGCGCATGCCGATCGGCGAGGTGCTCAAGGAGATGGGCGCCATCGACGAGTTTCAGCTCCGGGCGGCGCTCGCGCACCAACGTCGGTGGGGCACGCCGCTGGGCCAGGTGCTGGTCGAGCAGCGCTTCTGCACCGCGAAGGATCTGCTCGCCGCGCTCTCCCGTCAGACCGGCCAGCCGGAGATCGATCTCGACCGGGTGGCGGTCAACCGGCGCCTCGCGCCGCTCTTGCCGAAGAAGGTGGCGCAGCAGCACCGGGCGGTGCCGTTGCGCGTGGAGGGCGCTCGCGAAGAGGTGCTGGTGGTCGCGCTCGCGGCGCCGGCGATGCTGAGCTCGATGGACGCGATCCTCGCCGT
>CAZCWA010000573.1:0-3187 GCA_964502265.1 uncultured Myxococcaceae bacterium
CCGGCGCTGCCCGCCGTGTGGCACTCGGCCGACGCGCTGCTTCCCTCCGAAGCGGACCTCCGCGGCCCGTTCGTAGGACCTGCGCCGCCGTCATCCGGCACGCCCGTCTTCCTGAAGATCCGCACCCTCCTGATCTGATCCGGCACAGCCCCGCCAGGGCGCGTTCGTCGTCGATCCGATCCGTTGTGCGACCTCAGGAGATTCACCGTGAAAACAAGATGGAGGGCGCTGCTCGCGACGTGTGTCGTGGGCGCGCTCGGCTGGGCCTCTCCCGCGTGGGCAGAGGAGGCAGGCGAGCAGCAGGACCCGCTCGCCGGACAGGCAGAGCTGGAGCGGTCCGCGCTGTTGAAGGCGGTGCTCGAGCGGAACCCCGACATCCAGATGATGGCGTTGGGCGCGGATGCAGCGCGTGCCCGCATCCCGCAGGCGACCGCGTGGATGGACCCCATGCTCAGCCTGGAGGTGGCGCCGCTGAGCCTCCTGAGCGCGCATCACCGCAAGGGCGTCTCGGTCTCGGTGGAGCAGCGCATCCCGCTCTCCGGCCGCCGCCGTCACGAAGGTCAGCGCGCGCAAGCCGAGGCAGAGGGTGCCCTGGCCGACGCGGACGCGATGCGGCTGCGGATGGTGCAGGAGGCCTCGTCGATGTTCGACGACTGGTACCTCGTGCACCGCGCGCTGGAGGCGGTGGACCACCACATCCACCGCATGCGCGAGGTGAAGCGCTCGGCGGAGCTGCAATACGGCGTGGGGATGGGCTCGCAGCAGGACCCGCTTCAGGCGGACGTGGAGCTGGCCCGCATGGAGCGCGAGCGCCTGATGCTCGAGTCCGACCGCGAGATGATCCGCGCGCAGCTCAACGCGATGCTCAGGCGGAACCCGGACCTTCCCCTGCCGCCTCCGCCCGCGACCCTCGGCGACGACGGCGCATCCTTCGGGGATGCGGCGGCGCTGCGCGCAGAAGCGCTGCAGAAGCGGCCCGAGCTCAAGGCGGTGCGCGCGCGGCTCGGCGGCAGCGAGGCGATGGTGAACCTGGCGCGCACCTCGTGGGTCCCCGAGATCGGCGTGATGGCCGAGTACTCCTCCATGTGGGAGGCGCCCGAGCACCAGGTGATGGCGGGGGTGATGATCAACCTGCCCATCCAGGCGGGGATGCGCCGCGCGATGTCGGAGGAGGCGCGCGCGGACGTGGCGAAGATGCGGGCCGAAGAGCGCGCGCGCATCGACGCCATCATCGCCGAGGTGGACGTGGCGCTGGTGCGCGTGAACGAGGCGCGCAAGGCGCTGACGTTGCACAAGGAGCGGCTCGTGCCCGCGGCCACGCATCAGTTGGCGGCGGCGCGCGTGGCCTTCGAGTCGGGTCGGCGCGAGTTCATGGCGCTGATGGAAGCGGAGAACAACCTGCACGAGTCCCGGCTCGGGCAGCACGCGGCGGAGGCCGAGCTGCACCGGCGCCTCGCCCAGCTCAATCGCGCGGTCGGGAGGCTGCCATGAAGAGGCTTTCGAAGTTCGACACCAGCCGGCTGATGTTCCCCGCGGCGATGCTGGCCACGCTGCTCGTGCTCACCATCGTCTTCTGGCGCCCGCTCTACCGCTGGTTCGCCGGACCGGAAGGCGCCCGCGGCGCGCCCGTGGCCTCAGGCCAGGTGCCCATCTCCGACGACGCGATGAAGGCGCTGCGAACCGCCTTCGACCAGTACGAGAAGATGCGGGTCAAGCTCGCGGCGGACGAGCAGGACGGCCTCGCGGAGCAGGCGCAGGCGCTGGGCGAGACGCTGGAGCGGGCGCGCGCGGCCTCCCCCGAGGCGCTGCACGGCGTGCTCGAGCGCGGCGTGAAGGCAGCCGCCGGCGTGCGCGACGCGGCGGAGCTGGAGGGCGCGCGGACGCACTACAGCGTGCTGAGCGAGGCGCTGGTGACGGTGGCCGCGGTGGAGCCGTCCCTGCAGCGAGGCCGGTTCATCTACGAGTGCCCGATGGTCCACGGCTTCGCCAAGTGGATCCAGACCTCGCAGGAGATGGCGAACCCGTACATGGGCAAGCGGATGCTCAAGTGCGGCGGGCGCTCCGACTGGGGAAGCCCGGACGCGGCGCTGGCTTCGGCGGTGGGCGGGGGGCACGGCCCGGACTCCGTCGCGCACTACGTCTGCCCCATGCACCCCTCGGTGAAGCAGGCCACCTTCGGCACCTGCCCCCTGTGCGGCATGGACCTCGTGCCGGTGACGAAGGGCGAGCTCGAGTCGGGCATCGTGATCGTCGACGAGGCGCGGCGGCAGCGGATCGGCGTGAAGACCGCGAAGGCGGCGCGCGCGCCGATGTCGGTGAACGTGCAGGCGCTCGGCCGGGTCACCTGGGACGAGACGAAGCGGGTGGACGTCACCGTGCGCGTGAACGGGTGGGTGCAGGAGCTGAAGGTGGACGCGCTCGGGCAGCCGGTGCGCAAGGGCCAGGTGCTCTTCACCTTCTACAGCCCGGAGCTCTTCTCGGCGCAGCAGGAGCTGTTGCTCGCGGCGAGCCGGGCGGACCACGGCTCCGAGGGGCTGCTCCGCGCCTCGCGGCAGCGGCTTCGCCTCTGGGGCCTGACCGACGGGCAGATCGACGGCATCGTCTCGCGTGGCGAGCCCCTGGAGAACGTGCCGGTGCTCGCGCCCGCGAGCGGCTACGTGATGGAGAAGGAGATCGTCGCGGGCGCCTCGGTGACGCCGGGGATGCGGCTGTACCGGATCGCGCCGCTCGACCGCGTGTGGATCGAAGCGGAGGTCTACGAGGCCGACCTGCCGCACGTGAAGAAGGGACAGAAGGTGAGCGTGACGCTGCCCTTCGCCGGCGCCGAGCCGATGGAAGGCAAGGTCGACTACGTCTACCCGTGGCTGAGCGGGGACACGCGCACCGGCAAGGTCCGCATCTCGCTGCCCAACCGCGGCGGTGAGCTCAAGCCGGACATGTACGCGAACCTCTCCTTCCGCCGCGACCTCGGCGAGCGGATGCAGATCCCCGCCAGCGCGGTCGTCTACACCGGCCCGCGGCGGCTGGTGTTCGTGGACCTGGGCGACGACCGGTTCAAGCCCCAGGTGGTGGAGCTCGGCGTGCGCGGCGCGGACACCTTCGAGGTCCTCTCCGGGCTCCGCGAGGGCGACACCGTGGTGACCAGCGGTAACTTCCTCATCGCGGCCGAGACGCGGCTGCGCAGCGG
>CAZCWA010000574.1:0-3174 GCA_964502265.1 uncultured Myxococcaceae bacterium
GAGGCGGGCATTGTTCACGGTCCATGAAGAAGCTCGCACTGTCCTTCACCGCGGTGTTCGCCGCGGCCTGTACCTCGGGCCCCGAGGTGCGTGACGAGAAGCCGGACACGACCGCGCAGGTGGCGCCGGCCGGCGCGGCCTCTCCCTCCGCGAAACTCCGCTATCCGGCAACGCAGGCGCAGGACCTGGTCGAGACCCTGCACGGCCAGCCCGTCGCAGACCCCTACCGCTGGCTGGAGGAGGAGAAGGCGGCGCCGGTCCAGGCCTGGATGAACGAGCAGGATGCCTTCGCGCGCGCACTGCTGAAGGACCTCCCCGGGCGCGATGTGCTGGCGGCGCGGTTCCGCGAGCTCTTCTACGTGGACTCGATCGGCGTGCCGACGATGCGCCTGCTCCCCGCGAAGGCGGGCGGGCCGCAGACGCGCCGCTACTTCTACGCGCGCACCCACGCGGACCGCGAGAAGGCGATCGTCTACGTGAAGGACGGCGAGGACGGCGCCGAGCGCGTGCTGCTCGATCCCAACGGCTGGAGCGAGGACGGGACGATCTCGCTGGGCGCCTGGTTCCCCTCGTGGGACGGGCGCAAGGTGGTGTTCAAGTACAAGCCCAACGCGGCGGACGAGAGCACGCTGCACGTGATCGACGTGGACTCCGGCGAGTGGTCGAAGACGGACGTCATCGAGGGCGGCAAGTACGCCAACCCCTCGTGGCTGCCGGACAGCTCAGGCTTCTATTACGAGTGGCTCCCCACCGATCCGAACATCAAGGTCGACGAGCGCCCCGGCTACACCGAGATCCGCTTCCACAGGCTGGGCACGGACCCGGCGAAGGACGTGCAGATCCACCCGCGCACCGGTGACCCGAAGACCTTCCTCGCGCAGCGGCTGTCGAAGGACGGCAAGTACCTGCTGGTCTACGTGCTGCGCGGCTGGTCGGAGAACGACGTCTACCTCAAGCGGGTGGGCAAGGGCGTGCCGGCGCCGAGCGAGAGCGGCAAGGGCTTCGAGCTCATCGCCCAGGGCAAGGGCGCGAAGTACTCGGTCACCGCGTGGAAGGACGACCTCTACATCCTCACCGACGAGGGCGCGCCCAAGCAGCGCATCTTCAAGGTGGCGGCGAAGAGCCCGGCGCGCGCCAACTGGAAGGAGATCGTGCCCGAGGATCCCGGCGCGTCGCTCGAGGACTTCAACATCGTCGGCGGACACCTCTCGCTGCAGTACCTGAAGAACGCCGCCAGCGAGCTGCGGCTGCACACGCCGGACGGGAAGCACGTGCGGAACCTTGCGCTGCCGGCGATCGGCTCGGCGAGCAACGCGCACGGGCTGGAGGAGCTGGACGACGCGTACTTCCAGTTCAGCTCCTTCACCACGCCGCGGCAGGTCTACAAGACGTCGATCTCGAAGGGGACGGCGGCGCTGTGGGCGAAGGTGGAGCTGCCCATCGATCCGTCGCCCTACACGGTGGAGCAGGTCTGGTACCCGTCGAAGGACGGGACGCAGGTGTCGATGTTCCTCGTGCACCGCAAGGATCTGAAGAAGGACGGCCAGAACGGCGTGCTCCTCTACGGCTACGGCGGGTTCAACGTGTCGCTCACGCCGTCGTTCCGCTCGTCGCTCTACCCGTGGCTGGAGGCGGGCGGCGTGTACGCGATGCCGAACCTGCGCGGCGGCGGCGAGTACGGCAAGGCGTGGCACGAGGCGGGGCGGCTCGACCGCAAGCAGAACGTGTTCGACGACTTCATCGGCGCGGCGGAGTGGCTGGTGAAGGAGGGGTACACGCAGCCTTCGAAGCTGGCGATCTGGGGCGGGTCCAACGGCGGGCTGCTGGTGGGCGCGGCGATGGTGCAGCGGCCGGAGCTGTTCGGCGCGGTGCTGTGCGCGGTGCCGCTGCTCGACATGGTGCGCTACCACCAGTTCGGCAGCGGCCGGACCTGGATCCCCGAGTACGGCACCGCCGAGGACCCCAAGCAGTTCGAGTACATCTACGCCTACTCGCCGTACCACCACGTCAAGCCGGACACGGCGTATCCGGCGATGCTGATGCTGGCGGCGGACCACGACGACCGGGTGGACCCGATGCACGCGCGGAAGTTCACCGCGGCGGTGCAGGCGGCCACGACCTCGGAGGCGCCAGCGATCATCCGCATCGAGCGCAACGCCGGACACGGCGGGGCGGACCAGGTGCGGCAGGCGATCGAGCAGTACGCGGATCAGTTCGCCTTCCTCTTCCAGCAGCTCGGAATGAAGGCGCCGGGTGGCGGAGACGTCACTGCCGCGCAGGAAGGCAAGTAGGGAGCCCGGGACGGACGGCCGGTCGCCGCGTGTCGGCGCTCGGCCGGGAAGTCACGGAGCGGGTGGCCGTGTTCTCAAATCGTACCGGCGCCCAGCACGAGCGCGACCGGTGCTTAGAGTGTGTAGCGGAAGGGGAATCCCAGCATGTTCTTCGGCAGAGACGACAAGAAGGAGAGCCAGAAGCGCGGGCAGCAGGTCCCGCTGCTCCCTCTCCGGGACATCATCGTGTTTCCGCACATGGTGGTGCCGCTGTTCGTTGGGCGTGAGAAGTCGATCGCGGCGCTGAAGGAGGCGGTCGCTCGGAAGGGAGCGGACGACAAGGCGCTCATCCTCCTGGCCGCCCAGAAGAAGGCCAAGACGAACGATCCGGCGCCCGAGGACATTTTCCACTACGGCACCCTGGGCCACATCATCCAGCTCCTGCCCTTGCCGGACGGCACGGTGAAGGTGCTGGTGGAGGGCGTGCGCCGGGCGAAGATCCGGAAGTTCGTGGCGAACGACAACTACTTCCTCGTCGAGTCGGAGGACGTGGAGGAGGTGCCGGAGAAGTCGGTGGAGATCGAGGCGCTGGTGCGCTCGGTCCACTCGGTCTTCGAGGCGTTCGTGAAGCTGAACAAGCGCATCCCGCCCGAGATGCTGATGCAGGTGTCGAGCATCGAGGATCCGGCGCGGCTGGCGGACACGATCGTCGCGCACCTGTCGTTGAAGCTGAACGACAAGCAGAGCCTGCTCGAGACCGAGAGCGCGGCCCGGCGTCTGGAGAAGCTCTACGAGCTGATGCAGGGCGAGATCGAGATCCTCCAGGTGGAGAAGAAGATCCGGACCCGTGTCAAGAAGCAGATGGAGAAGACCCAGAAGGAGTACTACCTGAATGAGCAGATGC
>CAZCWA010000575.1:0-3169 GCA_964502265.1 uncultured Myxococcaceae bacterium
CCTCGACGACGGGCGCGCGGACGCGGCCCGGCGGGCGAAACCTCCCCGGTAGCCGTTAGCGTCCAGCGAGGACTACCGGTCCTTCCGCATCCGGTTCTTCTTCCGCCGCGCGGTGTAGATGAGCGCGCCGAGCCCGAGCAGGAACAGCAGCACCCGCAGGCCGCCGCCGTCCCGTCCGCCCGCCGCGCACCCGCAGCCGACGGTCTCCTCGCCGAACCCATCTCCGCCGTCGGTGTTCACGCCGCCATCCGCGGGCTGCTCGCCACCATCGGCCGCCTCTTCGGGAAGCAGGCACCCGGCGCCGCCGTCCGACTGCGCGGTGCACACGTGGGTGCCCGGGCAGAGCGCCTCCGGATCGTCGTCGATGAAGCCGTTGCAGTCGTCGTCGAGGCCGTTGCACACCTCCGTCGCGCCCGGATGCACGTCCGCGTTCCCGTCGTCGCAATCACCGCCGGTGGTGAGGTGGCCCGGAGGCGCCACGCACGCCTGCACCGGGTCCGCATCGCCGCCGAAGCCGTCGCCGTCCGCGTCCGGGTAGAAGGTCTGGAGCATGAAACCCTCGTCGATCGTCCCGTCGCAGTCGTCGTCGAGCCCGTTGCACAGCTCCATCGCGCCGGGCGCCCGATCCGCGGTGGTGTCGTCGCAGTCGTCGCTGTTGGAGACGAAGCCCGCCGGCGCGGCGCAGGCCAGGATCGCGCTGGACGGATCCCCGAACCCGTCGCCGTCCGCGTCCGCGTAGAAGGTCTGCGCGCTGCACACCGTGACCTGCGTGGTGGCCGACGCTGCCCTGTCCCCGGTGGTCTGTCCGTTCCGGTTCACCGAGTTGCCCCACGCGGTGAAGGTGTAGGTCCCCGGCACCGCGGGCGCGCGCCAGGTGGCGGTGAAGGTGACGAGGCCGTTGGGATCCTCCGCCTTCGCTGCCGAGTGGGTGACCTGCCCGCTGAGGATGAACGCGCCGGGACCCGGGTTGGAGAAGGTGCCTCCGGTGGCGCGCAGGTTGAAGCCCGCGCCCGTGCCGCTGCCCGGTGTGGTGATGGTGACGGTGACCGTCGTGGTGCCGCCGGTGGGGACGACCAGCGCATCCGCGGTCACCGTGACCATCGGCGCCGTGCCGCCGGCGTGGCAGTTGTTGCAGCCCTGCCCGGTGGGGTTGATGAAGCCGTTGGAGTTGGCGTTCGCCGCGAGGGGCGCGCAGAGGGCGACGACAGAGGCAGCGAGGATGAAGGCAGACGATGTGCCGAGGCGCATGCGCCGGGCACTGTAGCCACATCAACGAAAGCGAAGCGAGGAGAGGGAGCGCTCGAGCTGGTGCTCCCGCCGGACGTATTCCCCGAGCGGCGCGGTCAGGGTGAGCACGAGAAACGCGCCGTCGCCGCGGACGAGGTAGAGCAACGTGCGCTCGCCGCCGCCGTCGAGCTCGAAGCGGTCCACCTTCCCGGCCGGCAAGGTGCCGCTGCGGTGCGAGCGCACCACCTGTGCCTGCACGTCCTCGTCCAGCTCCGCTCGCGCGGCGAGCTCCTCGAACATCGCCTGTGGACGGCCTGTGGGCGCCTCGCCCTGAACACGGCGCACGGTGACGCCACCTGACAGCCGCAGCGTCGGCACCTCGTCCTGCGCGGAGGGCTCCTCACCGCCCGAGCGCGGCGCGGCAAAGGACGGCGGCTCCCACTTCACGCCCACCGCTTCGTCCGAGATGCCGCGGGAGCAGCCGGTGAGCGCGAGCGTGGCGGCGAAGAGCAGCCCCAACAGCGACCTCGAACCCCGTCTCAGGAGCAGGAGCCCGAGGAGCAGGCCACCGAGCCCCGGCAGCCCCGGGCCCGCCTGCGCGCAGGAGGAGCTGCGCGGTGGGTTGGGACGGAAGGGCTCCTCGCCGCCCGGACCGCCTCCGCCCGCGCCGTCGTCGATGCACTGGCCCTCGCGGCAGGTCTGGCCCGCCGGGCACGTCGCGTCGTTGTCGATCACCCCGTCGCAGTCGTCGTCGAGGTAGTTGCAGGTCTCCGGCTCGGGCTCGCCGGGCACGCAGAGCGCCGGGTTGCAGGTAGGGCCGAAGCGCCGGCACCAGCCCACGCCGCAGATGACGCGCGCGCCCTCGTCGACCTGACCATCGCAGTCATCGTCGAGCAGGTTGCACACCTCGTCCGCGCCCGGATGCCGCATCGGATCGTCGTCCGCGCAGTCGCCGGTCTGCGAGGCAAAGCCCCTCGGCGCACCGCATGCGTTCACCGTGGCGCCGCCGGCCACGCCCCATCCGTCGCCGTCCTTGTCCTCGTAGAAGGTGGAGAAGGTGAGGCCCTCGTCGACCTCGCCGTCGCAGTCGTTGTCGCGCCCGTCGCACAGCTCCGGCGCTCCGGGATAGATGCGCTGGTCGTTGTCGTTGCAGTCGCCGCTCTGCGCCGAGTAGCCGGCGGGCAGCGCGCAGTTCACCGTGGTGCCGCTCTCCAGCGAGCCGAAGCCGTCACCATCGAAGTCGCGGAAGTACGTCGTGCCCTCGCAGCCGAACGCGATCGAGTGGTGCGCGAACCCCGCGCCGTCACCGTTGGACGCGCGGTTGCCGTCGCTCGCCAGCACGTCGACCACGAAGTCCACGCCTCCCGGCTGCGAGGGCGCGGTCCAGCTCGCCTGGAAGGTCACGGTGCCGCCCACCGGAGCCTTCGGCGCGCTGTGCACGAGCCCACCTGCGGCGGTCTTCAGACCCTGTCCGTTGATCAGCCCCCACGTGCCGGTGCTCGCACGCAGGAAGAGGCCCGCCGGTCCTCCGTTGGTCGCGGGGACCGTCACCGTCACCGTCACCTGCTCGCCCGGCGAAGGGTTGGCGCGCGAGGTCGAGACCACCGGCTGCGTGGGCTGACCGCCGTTGTGGCAGCCCTCGCACGAGGCGGCGATGCCGTTGCTGCGCGCGGAGGCGTTGGCGGAGAGCAGGAGCAGCGCGACGAACGGAAGGACGCGGGACATCGCCTTCGACCAAACCACCCGGTCATCCGGAAGGAAAGTCGAGGCACCGCCCACTCTCGCCTACGATCGATCGGATGGGTGCGCTCGCTCTCTCCCTGGGCGTGCTCCTCGCGCAGGCGGGCGGGGTGGAGGTGTCGCTCCAGAGTTTTCCGTCCGGACCGCGCGATGGAGCGCAGGACCTCTTCGCGGTGGTGACGCCGCTGCTCGCGGTCGAGAG
>CAZCWA010000576.1:0-3168 GCA_964502265.1 uncultured Myxococcaceae bacterium
GGCTGCACCACCGCGCAGGCTCGCCGAAGGTGTTGGAGCTGCACGGGGCGCTGGAACGCGTGCTCTGTCTCGACTGTGGCCAGCTCACCCACAGGGATGCGCTGCAGGACAGGCTGCGCGCGCTGAACCCGGGCTTTGCCGAAGCGTTCGCCCCCGAGCTTCGCCCCGACGGCGACGCGGAATTGCCGCCCCAGGTGGAGGACACCTTCATCGTCCCGCCCTGCGAGGGCTGCGGCGGGGTGCTCAAGCCGGACGTCGTCTTCTTCGGGGACAACGTCCCGCCTGCGCTGGTGGAGGAGGCCTTCGCCGAGGTGGAGGCCGCCCGCGCGCTGGTGGTCGCCGGGTCCTCGCTGCACGTCTTCTCCGGCTTCCGGTTCGTGCGCCGCGCTGCGCAGCGCGGGATCCCCATCGCGGTGGTGAACCTCGGGGAGACCCGCGCCGATGAGGTGGCCACCTTCCGGGTCGAAGGCCGCGTGTCGGACGTGTTGAGCCGCGTGGCGCAGCGCCTCACCTGACGGTTCCCGACAAGGCAGCGTGGGTTGCGCCCGGGCGCCTCGCGTCCCACCTCTGTGGGCAGGAGGGGGAAGACATGCTCGGACTCGGGGTGACGGCCGCGGTGCTCGTGGCGCTGGGCCAGGCAGGGCCGCCGGAGGTCTCCCGGCCGGGGCCTCAGCCCGTTCGCGCGGAGCCGGACCGCCACGGTGCGCTGGCCATCGGCGCGGGGACCGACTTTCCGATCTCGGTGGGCGGATATCTGCGCTCCGAGCTGGGGCCGCGGATCCAGCTCGGGGCGTCGCTGGGCTTTCTGCCGCGCTCGTACTTCGAGACGCTGAACGACACCCTGATGCGCTACGACGCCTACGACGCGTCCACCGGGGCGCTGCTGCAGACGGCCCTGAAGAACGCGCTGGTGGCGCGCGCGCAGCTCGGGTGGCGGCCCTTCCCGCGGTCGGGCTTCTACCTCGCCGGCAGCTACACCTGGATCGGGCTGGGCGGGGACATCTCGGGCGCCGAGGCGCTGCAGGCGCTGTCCGGCAGCGGCACCTCGTTCGAGGTCCTCGAGGGCCTTCAGCTCGAGGCCTCCGCGGTCGCGCACCAGGCGGGCGGCGAGCTGGGGTGGCGCTGGCGGCTGGGCGATGTGCTCGCGCTGGAGGCGGCGCTGGGCGGCTTCTACACCTTCGACGCGCGCTCGGACCTGACCCTGGCCGCGGCGGACGGGGGCGAGGTGCTTCTGGCGGACGTGCTGCTCCCTCTGGGCGAGGACTACCTGAACGATCAGATGCAGCGCTACCTGCACGGCGGCTACGTCTCCCTGCGCGGCTACTTCGAGCTGTTCTGATCCCGGCCCGAGGGGCCCGAGGCCCGGCAGGATCAGACCCCGCTCAGACCCCGCTCAGACCACGCTCAGGCGGGTGGAGAGCCGCCACGCGGAGAGCGAGCCGTCCTCGTCGAGCGCGTAGAGGTTGAGCTTCGGGTCCACCTGCAATCCGCACAGGCCCACCCCGGTCTTCACCTCCGCCATCACCTGGCCGCCCCGCGGATCGACCGCGCGGGTGACCTCGCCGGGCAGGAGCACCACGCCCCGCGCGGCCCGGGGCGGGACGAACGCATGGAGCGATTGCCCGCGCTCGGCGGAAGCGCCCACCCGCCACACCGGCGCGCCCTCGAGATCGAACATCGCGCCCGCGCCGGAGGGGCCGGAGACGACCACGCTGCGCCCCACCGCCAGAAGGCCGAACGGGCCCTCGCCGAGGTGCAGCGGCCGCTGCCACAGCCCGGTCCCGCGCGAGGAGAGGCAGAGGAGGACGCCCTCGCCGGCCTCGGTCCCCGCCAGCAGCACCCGCCCGCCGAGTACCAGCGGACGCGACGGCGCGCCCAGCGGCAGCTCGCGCACCCACCCGGTGCGGCCCGAGTGCACGTCGGATGCGGACAGGCGCGTCTGCTCACCGCGCCCGGCCACCGTGAGCACCCGCCGCGCCCACGGCACCGGCGGCATGAGGAAGGGAAGGGGGGCCCGGTGGCGGTAGCGGAGCTGCCCATCGTTCAGCTCGAGCCCGTAGAAGACGCCGGTGTCGGTGGTGAGCAGCGCGCGGTGCCCGTGCACGAGCAGCCAGACCCGGCTGGTGCGCACCGGCAGCATCCGCCACCGCTCGCGGCCGGTGAGCCGGTCCCACCCGACCGCGCCGCGCCCCTGCGCCGAGGCCACCAGCAGCCCGTCCATCGGGCACAGCTCCGGGCCCACCGTCAGCCCGTCGTGATCGCGCAGCCACGAAGCGTCCCCGCCCGACGGCATCCCGAGCACCCGCTCCTGGGTCGCCGCCACCACGAACCCGTCCTGCGCCACCGCCACCCCGTGCGTCGCCGCCCGCTGGAAGAGCCGCTCCCCTTTGCGCGAGAGGCCGGTGGCCAGCTCCGGCGTGACCACGACGGGGCCGCGCTTGCCCAGGAGCAGCCGGCCCGGCTCCTCGCCCGCGAGGTTCGCCTGCTGCCATTGCGGCGCGAAGCCCAGCCTCCGCACCCGCCCGGGGCCCGGGAGCGGCTTGTCCGAGAGTGTGTCCTTGCGGCGGCGCGCGGGCGCCTTCTCGGGCTCGGTGCCGGGGGCGGGGGCCACGCCGCGGTGGAGTCCGGCGAGGCCTTCCCGGCAGCGGGAGGTGAGCTCCACCAGCCAGGGGTTCTTCCCCTGCGCCGGCGCGTGCGTGCGGATCGCCAGCGCGAGCCTTTGCCCCAGGTCAAAGCAGGCCTCGGCGAGCAGACGGGGCGCAACGTCGTACGCGCGCCCCGGCATCGTCTCGAGGCGACCGCGCGGAAGGTCCACCGTCAGCGGACGTCCCGCGCCCCCGGGCGTGAAGCGGAAGCGGCCCTCCTCGAGCTCCAGCGCGTGCGCGAGATCCCCGCCCTGCCTCGCCAGCTCCAGCGCCAGCAGGAACGGCGGCGCGCTCGCCTTCCAGACCGCGTGTCCGTCGAGGTGCAGCGAAGCGGAGCCGTTCACCAGCAGGGTGCCCAGCGCGCCGCGCTCGTGGCCCGGGCGGAAGAGGGGCAGGAGCCCGGACGGATCCTCGAGGGTGAAGGCGAAGCCCACGGGCTCCTGCGCGCGCTGCACGTGGCTGAAGCCCGGCCCGGGGGGCGTGGCGCCACCGTGGGGGACGCGGGCGCGGGCGAGCTTCTCGA
>CAZCWA010000577.1:0-3166 GCA_964502265.1 uncultured Myxococcaceae bacterium
CGCGGGCGCGCATGGCGGTGAACGCCTCGTGGCCCGGGGTGTCGAGGAAGGTGATGTCACCCTTGTCCAGCTTCACCGTGTACGCGCCGATGTGCTGGGTGATGCCACCGGCCTCGCCGGCCGCCACCTTCGCCTTGCGGATGGCGTCGAGGATGGAGGTCTTGCCGTGGTCCACGTGGCCCATCACCGTGACCACCGGCGGCCTGGGACGCTGGTCCTCCGGCTTGGTCTCCACCGTGGGGATGAACTGCTCGAGCTCCACCGCGGTGCGCTCGATCTTCCAGCCGTAGTCCGAGGCCACCAGCTCCGCGGTGTCCACGTCCACCATCTGGTTGGCGGTGGCCATCTTCCCCAGCCCCATCAGCTTCTTGATCAGCTCCGGGGTGCGCACGCCCATCCGCTGACCGAGGTCCGAGACGGTGATCCCGTCCTGGACCTTGATGACCTTCTTCTCTTCCGCCATCTGGGTGATCTGGGTCTTCTGGCCCTTCTTGGTGGGCCTGCGCTTCTTGCCGCGGATCGGCAGCGAGACCCGGCCCCAGATGGCGTCCTGCGCCTCCTGCTTGAACCCGGTCTCCGTCGCCGCGGAGGTGCGCTTCTTGTTGGTCTTGTTCTTGGTGACGTCGACGAACTCGCGGCCGCGGCCCAGGTGATCCGGGACGACCTTGAACTCGCGCACCTCGCCGATCGCCTTGCGGCCCGGCGCCATGGGGATGCTCTTGTGCGCGGTGGACGACGGGGTCACCCGCCGCACCTGCACCAGCGGCCGGCTCACCACCACCGCCTGCGTGGCCGTGGGCCGCGCCATGGTGGGGTTCTGCACCACCGCCACCTGCCCGAAGGCGGTGCGCTGGAGGATCTGCGGCTGGGCCGGCTGACCCGGCGCCGCGCCCGGTGCACCCGGAGCTGCGCCCTGCGCCGGCGGCTGGCCGGCAGGGGTACCCGGCTGGACCGGCTGCCCGGGACGCGCCTGCGCCGCGGGGCCGCTCACGTACTGCGGACGGCCACCCTGCTGACCATACGGCGGACGGCCACCCTGGCCCCCGGCGTACTGCGGACGGCCACCCTGCTGGCCGTAGGGCGGACGACCGCCCTGCTGACCGCCATAGGGGGGACGGCCACCCTGCTGGCCTCCACCGTAGGGAGGACGACCGCCCTGCTGGGGCGGACGGCCCGCCGGCGGGCGCGCCTGGGTTTGGGTCTGTTGCGGCGCGGCGGAGGGAGGCTGCGGATTGGGCATGGGCTGACTGGTCTGCGCCACCGGGGAGGGGGAAGTTTCGGTGGTCGCGGGTGCTGCGGCCGCGGCGGTGGGCTGCGGCGCAGCCTCCGGCGCGGAAGTCTCTGCGGACGGCGTGGCCTGCGCGGCCACCGGCTCCGGCTGCGTGGGCGCGGCGGAAGGCTGCTCCGGGGCGGCCTCCTGCACCGGCTCCGGCTGCGGCTCCGGAACGGACGCGGCGGCGGACGCGGGCTGCTGGGCGGGCTCCTGGACGGGGGCCTGCGAAACGGGCGCGGACGGCGGGGCGGCCGGGGGCGCGGAAGGGGCTTCTGCCGGAGGGGCCACGGGCACCGCGCGGCGGCGGACCACGAACCCACGCGCCTGCACCGGGGGCTCGGCCGCCTTCGGCTTGCGCTTGGCGAGGATCGCCGACACCGCGGCCGACGCCTGGTCCTCGTCCAGGGAGCTCGAGTGGCTCTTCACGTCGTACCCGAGCGACACGAGCTCCTGCACGACTTCCTTGTTGTCGAGCTCGATCCCGTGGGTCTTCAGCTCTTTTGCCACTTCATGAACGCGCTTCTTCGACATACCCCTAGCCTTCTGGCGCTGCGTCACCGTTACGACGGGGCGCAGCATCTAGCCCAATTTGACTGACCTGCAAACCCGCCCCCCCGAGCGCCAGCTCCAGGCGCCCGGGATCGACCCGCCCGACCTTCCCGCGGAACGCCCGGCCGAAGGCCTTCCGCTTCACTGCCGGCGCCACACACGGCGAACCACACAGCCACGCGCCACGCCCCGGCAACCTCGTCTGCCGGTCCACCACCACCTCGCCCTCCACCGCCACGATCCGGACCAGCGCCGCCCGCTCCCGCTTTCGACCACACCCGATGCAGGTGCGGACCGGCGCCCGGATCTCCTCCAACAGCTAGGCCTCCGCCTTTGCTTCCCCGCCCCCCGAGGCGGACACCATCCCGCTCGAAGCGCGCTCGGCGTCCAGCTCCGCGCGCAGCCGCTGCTCCTCGAGCAGGTAGTTCTCCGCCGCGCTCTTCACCTGCCGGGCCTTCTTGATGCCCAGCCCCGGGACATCCGCCAGCTTCTGGATGTCCTTCTCGTTCACGATGTCTTCCACCGTCAGATAACCGGAGGACATCATCCCTTCCGCCGTCTTCTCGCTGACGCCCCGGATGCGGGTCATCCGCTCGGTCTGGGTGAGCTCGTCCGGGTGCCGCCTCGCCTCGGCGATCCGCGCCCGCTCGCGCTCCTCCTCCAACCGCTGCAGCTCGATCGAGTCGTCGATCATCCGGCTGCGCGCCTGCTCCTGCATGGCCGGGATCTTCGCCACGTCGATCCCCGGGATCTGCGCCAGCACCTCCGGGTTCGCCTCGGCGATGTCCCGCGACTGCCGGAAGCCGTGCGCGTACAGCGTCTCGATGAGGAGGTCCGACACGCCCGGCAGCGACCCGAGCGACTTGTTGGCGAACTCGCGCATCTCCTTCACGCGGCTCTCGCTGTTGATGTCCAGCTTCCAGCCGGTGAGCTGCGCCGCCAGCCGCACGTTCTGGCCCCGCCGGCCGATCGCCAGGGAGAGCTGGTCGTCCGGCACGATGAGCTCCATCGCGTGGTTCGCCTCGTCGATGATCACCCGGCTCACCTCAGCGGGGGCCAGCGCCGAGCACACGAAGCGCGCCGGATCCTCGTCCCAGGGCACGATGTCGATCTTCTCGCCGCGCAGCTCCTGCACCACCGCCTGCACCCGCGAGCCCTTCATGCCCACGCACGCGCCCACGGGATCGACGTCGCTGTCCTTGCTGGTCACGGCGATCTTCGAGCGGGCGCCCGGCTCGCGCGCGGCGGCGACGATGCGGACGATGCCCTCGTAGATCTCCGGAACTTCCATTTCGAAGAGCTTGACCAACAGGCCGACGTCGGTGCGGCTGAGGATGATCTGCG
>CAZCWA010000578.1:0-3147 GCA_964502265.1 uncultured Myxococcaceae bacterium
GGGCGGTGGTCGAGCACCTCGCGGGCGTTGGTCGAGCACCTCGCGGGCGGTGGAGGAGCGCTTGCCGGGCGGCGGAGGAGCACTTGGCACGCGCCATCGCGTCAGCTCTTGAACACTTCGGATGAAATGCAGGCCGATGGGCGCCCATGTGTGCTTGCGCGCCGGCGCAGCCCCCCCGCGGATCTGTGCTGCAATGCCCTCATGGTTCGGCTCGCGATCATCGTCGGTCTGTCGCTGGGGCTCTCCGGCTGCATGACCCGTCCCATGGAGCATCGCAGCGCCAACCCCTACGAGCCTTCCCGCACCGGCGGGCGGCCGGGGGGCGGGGCGGGCGAGGCCGGCGGCTCGGTGGCGCTGGCGGCGGGGATGAGCGTGAAGCGGCGGCTCGAGGGCGGCTGCTACGTGGCCTGCCTCAGGGGGACCGTCTGCAACGAGAAGACGGGCCTGTGCGACACGCTGCCCTGCCGCGGCGTGTGCCGGAAGAACGAGCGCTGCGACGAGACGGGCGTGCTGCCGAAGTGCGTCCCCGATCCGGGCATCGACCTGCAGATCGAAACCACCGTCCCTTCCTCCTCGCCGTAGCCCGGACGCCAACGGGGCGGCGCGCGTACACTGCCCGCGTGTCTGCGACCCAGACGTTCCGCGTTCCGCAACTGCGCGCCCTGATGAAGCTGGTGGGTGAGGCGCGCGAGATCCGTCCCTCCGACCCCGAGCGGCCCAGCCACCTCATCTCGGGGCTGTTGCGGATCCTCGGCGCGGACGTGGGCGGCTGCGTCACCGACTGCGACTTCCTTCCCGGCAGCCGGGGCGCGTTCGCGGCGGTGGTGCTCGAGGGCTGGGACAGCACCACGCTCCCCGCGCTGCGCGTGCTGGAGCAGACCGGCAGCGCCTTCAACCCGCTCATCCGCGCGTTGATGGATCGCTGCGCGCCTACTCCCGGGGCCGGCATCGCCGCCATCCGCCACGATCTCGTCCAGGATCGGAGCTGGTACGGCTCGCCCTTCTACGAGGCGCACATGGGACCGGCGGCGCTCGACCACGGCCTGGTGGCGTGTCTGCGATTGGAGAACCCGTCCGTCGTGCAGGGGCTCGGCTTCTACCGCGAGCGCAGCGCCGCGCCCTTCAGCGACGAGGACCGGAACCTGGTGCAGCTCTTCCAGGCGGAGTGCTCGGCGATGCTCGCGCCCTCGCTGCCGGCGGTGGAGGGGACGCTGCGTTCGCGCCTCTCCCCGCGCGAGCGCCAGACATTGGACCTGCTCCTCGAGGGCCTCTCCGACAAGGAAATCGCCGACCGGCTCGACATCAGCCCGCATACGGTGAACCAGTACAACAAGTCGATCTTCCGCCGCTTCGGCGTGCGCTCGCGGACGGCGCTCCTCGCGCGGCTGCTGCGTGCAGAGGAAGGGACCCCTCCCTGATTCGAGGGAACTGACGTGCGCTGCGCGCTCGAACATCCTCGCGCGCATGAACCGACCTCTCCTGGCCCTCGCCGACGCAGGACGCTTCTCCACCTCCGACGACTCCCTGCTGCGGCTCGACGGCGAGCTGCTCGTCGATCCCGCATCCCTCGACTTCGGCGCGCTCGACTACGGCCGGATCGTCCGCAAGACACCCGCCGCGGTGCTGCGTCCGCGCTCGCACGAGGACGTCGTCCGCATGGTCCGCTACTGCAACCGGAACAGGATCCCGGTGACCGTGCGCGGGCAGGGTCACTCCGGCTACGGCCAGACGCAGAACGAGGGCGGCCTGCTGATCGACATGGCCACGCTCGACGCGGTCCGCGAGATCGGCGACGGCTACGCGGTGGTGGATGGAGGCTGCCTGTGGCGGCGCGTGCTCGACGAGGCGCTGCTCGGCGAGCGGCCGCAGACCCCGCCGGTGATGAACGGCTTCTCGCTGCTCTCGGTGGGAGGGACCCTCTCCGCGGGCGGCATCAGCGGGATGGCGTACCACCAGGGCTGCCAGGTGGAGCACGTGCTGGAGCTGAAGGTGGTGACCGGTGAGGGCGATGTCGTCGTCTGCTCGCCCACCGAGGAGCGCGCGCTCTTCGAAGCGGTGCTCGCAGGTCAGGGGCAGTGCGCGGTGATCCTCGGGGTGAAGCTGAAGCTCGTGCCCGCGCCGCCGCGGACGCGCGACTTCACGCTCGTCTTCCCCACGCTGGACGCCCTGATGACGGCGATGAACACGCTGCTCGACGAGGCGAAGGCGAAGGGGGGGCCGGTGCTGGATCTCATCTGGGGCAGCGCGGCGAAGACGCCCAACGGCTTCGTCTACCCGCTCTTCGCCAACAAGCACTACGACCCGGCGAAGGGAGGGCCGCCGAAGGTCGAGGACCTCTTCGCCTCCATCACCCTCCCGATGCCGCCCATCGAAGAGGACCTCTCCTGGCGCGCGTACATCGACAAGATCGATCAGCAGATCCTCGCCATCCCGACGGGGGAGGGGCGATACCCGCTCTTCTTCGACGTCTTCGTGTCGCAGGACCGGCTGCTCGAGTACGCGGGCGGGATCATCGACGGCACGCAGCCGGACGACATGGGGGACGCGGGGCTGGTGCTCTTCTTCCCGCTCGAGACCGCGACCAACACGCGGCCGCTGCTCCGGCTCCCCGACGCCCCGCGCGTCTTCCTCTTCGACTACTTCCGGCTCACCAACCCGATCGCGAAGGAGGAGGCGGAGGCGCTGCTCCAGCGCAACGGCGAGTGGTACCGGCGCGGGCTCGAGGTGGGCGCGACCTACTACACCATCGGCTCGGTGCCGCTGACGCACGAGGAATGGAAGGCGCACTACGGCAGCGCGTGGCCCGCCTTCGAGGAGGCGAAGACGCGCTTCGATCCGAACGGGATCCTCGGCACCGGCGTTCCCATCTTCCGGCCTCACTGAAGCCGGCGGTAGGCGGGGACGAGGAAGGCCACCGCGCCCGCGAGCACCACCATGCCCACGCCGAGCACCGCCAGCGTGGGCTGGATGCCGACCTCACCGGCGACGAGCGAGATGAGGAACACGCCCACGCCGTCGAAGGCGAGCTCCAGCATCATGATGCTGCTGATGCGCCCCCGGAACGCGTCGCTCACGTGGGTCTGGATGAGGATGTGGCTCAAGGACTGGCGCCCGGCCATGCCCACGCCGAGGACGATCACCGCCAGC
>CAZCWA010000579.1:0-3142 GCA_964502265.1 uncultured Myxococcaceae bacterium
CCACGCGGCGTCCGCGCCACCGGCGGTGGCCCAGCCCTTCGAGATCGCCCACGGGGTGATGAAGCCCCAGCCCACGATCGCGCCCAGCAGCAGCGAGGCCGAGGCGCGCATGCCCACGATCGCGCCCACCGCGATCATCATCAGCAGCGGATCGAACGAGAAGCCGAGGTTCTTGAACGTCGCCGCCGCCGGGACGCCCGCCACGCCTTCCTTCGCGCTGATGCCCACCGATCCGGGGAAGGCGAGCTTGGGGATCTTGAACACGGTCTCGAGGATCTTCACCGCCGAGGCCACCAGCGCCGCCGAGGCCAGCGCGGTCACCCGGCCCATGGCCTCCTTGCCGCGCGAGTACATCTCCTTGAGCGTCTGCGCCGCCGCGATGCCCGAGGCGAAGGGCAGCTTGTCCACGAGGATCATCTGCCGCCGCAGGCCGATGCCCACCACCACGCCCACCACGCACACCGAGAAGATCCAGACCGCCAGCACCGGGTAGGTGAACTGCTGTCCGGTGATCAGCGTGAGCGCGGGGATGGCGGAGACGAGGCCCGCCGAGGACACGTTGGCCGCCGCCGAGGCCGCGGTCTGGTTGATGTTGTTCTCGAGGATCCCGAACTTCCGCGTCCGGAAGAGCGCGCCCGACGCGCCGAACACGCCGAAGGCGATCAGCGCCGCGGTGATGGACATGTTGAAGCCCCAGCCCACCTTCAGCCCCGCGTAGATGTTGCAGAGCGAGAGCACCCCGCCGATCACCATCCCGGTCACCACCGCGCGGACGGTGATCTGGGTGGAGGTCGTGTCCAGCGGCACGTCCGGAAGCTCACCGGGCGCGGGCGGGCTTTGCGGGGGCGGCACCGGCTCGAGGTTCGGGGGCGGCGTGTTCGGGCCGCGGTCGGGCGCGTGGGCGGGCTGGGACAAGGAGACTCCCGAGGTGAGGGCCAGCGAGGGCCGGCGGGGCGAGCGCGACGGTATATCCCGCGGTCCCTTGCAGCCCAAAGCATGAGCGTTCCACCCGGGGCGCCCCGCGGGAAGAGGGCCCGCCCGCCTGGCCGCCCTGGCTTCGCCTCGATGCAGAGCCAGGAAGATCATGCTCGCTCGTGCGTTGGGAGGGCCGAACCTCTAGTAGATAGCCCACCCATGTCCGTCCGGATTCTCCTGCTCGCCCTCGCCGGCGCCCTCGGCATCGCCTTCGTGCCCGAGGTGCTGCCCGCCGGTCCGGAGTCCAGCCTCGACGCCTCGTCGTTCCTCGACGCGGGGAGCTTCGCCATCGGCGCGGCGATCATCTTCGCCGGCGGCCTGCTCACCGCGATGACGCCGTGCGTCTACCCGCTCATTCCGATCACCGTCAGCGTCTTCGGCGCCTCCAAGTCGGAGAGCCGGCTCAAGGCGGTGATGCTCACCTCGGCGTACGTGCTCGGGATGGGGCTGGTGTTCGCGGTGCTGGGCGTGCTGGCCGCGCGGACCGGTGCGCTCTTCGGCAGCGTGCTCGCCTCGCCCATCTTCGTGCTGGGGCTGGCGGTGTTCCTGCTGGTGCTCGCCACCTCCATGTTCGGCGCCTTCGAACTCGCGCTCCCGCAGGGCCTCGCGCAGCGGCTCAACATGGTCGGGGGCAACGGCTACGCGGGCGCCTTCCTGATGGGCAGCGTCTCCGGCTTCATCGCCGCGCCCTGCACCGGGCCCGTGCTCACCGGCGTGCTCGCCTTCGTGGCCAAGACCCAGAGCTCGGTGCTCGGCGGCGGGCTGCTCTTCATCTACGCGCTGGGCATCGGCGTGCCGTTCTTCCTCCTCGGCGTCTTCACCCTCCGGCTGCCCCGCGGCGGCGCGTGGATGGAGTGGGTGAAGAGCGTGCTCGGCATCGCCCTGGTGGCCCTGGCCGCGGCCTACGTGCGCGACGCGGTGCCCGAGGTCCGGACCTTCTTCTCCGCGCTGGCCTCGGAGCTGGGGCGCGTCCCCGGCGCGGCCATCGCCTCGGTCGCGGTGCTGGTGGGCGTGCTGCTCGGAGCGGTGCACCGCTCCTTCAAGGAGGGCCCCAGGCAGTTCGTGCTCAAGGGCCTGGCGGTGACGCTGGTGGTGGCCGGCGTGCTGGTGCGCCTGTCTGCGGTGGCCGCGCCTTCACCGGGCGAATTGTGGGTGCGCGCCGGCTGGGCCGAGCCCCGCGAGACCCCGGACTTCGCCTGGTCGCTGGTGTGGCCGACGAAGCAGACCGGCGCGGATCTGCAGACCTTCGAGGCCGCGCTGACCTCTGCGCGCGAGGCGGGCAAGCCGGTGATGATCGACTTCTTCGCCGAGTGGTGCGCGGCCTGTAAGGAACTCGATCACAAGACCTACGTGGCGCCGGTGATCATCGAAGAGGCCGAGCGCTTCGTGAACATCAAGATCGACGCCACCAACGAGGAGGAGATCCTCGACACGCTCTACGAGCGCTACGGCGTGCAGGGCCTGCCGACGATCGCCTTCATCGACTCCAACGGCGAGCTGATGAAGGACCCGAAGGTCACCGGCTTCATGGGCCCGGACCGCTTCCTGCGCGAGATGCAGAAGGTCCGCTAGAAGAACCGCAGCCCGAGCCCCACGCGCAGCGAGAACGCGAAGCGCGAGCGGGTGACGCCGAGCGGTTCCTTGATCACGTCCGCGCCGAAGAGGGCCACCGCGCCGGCGGAGATGTCCTCGCCGAGGTAGATCTCGCCGCCGCCGCCCACCAGCGGGTTCACCCGCCAGCCGCCGGTGGGGGCGAGCGAGAAGTCCACCGGCACCGTGGCCTCGCCGATGAGGTTGGCAGTCTCCGCGACCCGGTAGGAGAGCAGGGCGCCGGGGATGATGCGCCCGCCGAAGTAGGCGAAGTTGTCGTCGTGGATGTACTGCGCGCCGGCGTTGCCCACCACGCCCAGCCCGAGCGACGGCGCGAGCAGCAGCCGAGAGCCCTCCAGCACCGGGTAGCGCAGGTGACCTTCCAGCGCGGCGGAGAGCGCGAAGTAGTCGAGCCGCACGCGCGCATCCAGCTCCAGCCCGGAGAAGCCGGTGCGGTAGCCGACGCCGACCTCGGGGACGCCGATGAACGCGTAGGTGGAGGCCGCGCCGGAGGGCAGCGCGGCGGGTGAGGCGAAGGCGCCGAAGGTGGCCTGCTTGTCGGGGAGCGTCTGCGCGC
>CAZCWA010000580.1:0-3125 GCA_964502265.1 uncultured Myxococcaceae bacterium
GAGGTACTCGATCGCCAGCCAGAGCACCGTCCACAGCCCGCTGAGCACCGTCCACAACACGCTGCCCACGCCGGGGATGAGGTGGAGCAGGAGCAGCGCCGCGTGTCCCGCAAGCAAGGAGAGGATGCGCGCGCCCGTGTGCCACAAGGAGACCCAGGTGCCGCGCGCCAGCCCGCTCATGGAGAAGTCCGGCGCCTTGAAGTCGCCGAGCACCTCCTCGGCGGCCTCGCCCAGGGGATCCTGCAGCGGCGCGAGCATCAGCAGCGGCACCGTGTTCAGGCCCACCAGCACCAGCACCACGAAGGTCAGCGCGCTCACCAACCAGAAGAGCGCCTGGCCGAACCAGGACTCGGGGGTGAAGACGAAGGTGCGGACCAGGTCTCCGGTGTACGCGGCGGCGAGGGCGACGAGGCCCACCAGCGCGACGAAGGTGACCACCGCGGCGATGGAGGAGAGGAGGAAGAGCTTGCGCGTCCGGAAGACGAGCGCGACCGCGCGGAAGGGGAGCGAGAGGCCGACGAAGAAGTCGGAAGGGCGGTTGCGGAGCCCGAGGGCTGGTATCGCGGTCATGTCTCGCCAACCTTCTCAAAAAGGGGCATACGCGGGGCCCGTCGCTATATTGCGCGGACCTTCCCCCGCACCGATCCATGTCACTCGACCTCGAGGCCGACCAGAGCCCGCTCACCCGCCCGGAAGACCTCGTCCGGTATTTCTCCGAGGGCGAGCGCCCGCGCTCAGAGCACCTGGTGGGGCTCGAGCACGAGAAGTTCATCTACCCGCGCGGGGGCGCGAAGGCGCTGGCGTACATCGGGCCGCAGGGCATCGGCGCGCTGCTCGGGACCATGGAGTCGGTGGGTCAGGGCTACCACGCGCACAAGGAGACGCCGGAGGGGCCCACCATCGCGCTCATCCACGATCGGGCCACGGTGTCCCTCGAGCCCGGCGGCCAGTTCGAGCTCTCCGGTACGCCGTTCCGCACCGCACGGGAGGCGCACGCGGAGAACCTCGCCCACCTCGAGGACCTCCGGCGCGCGGGCGACCTGCTGGGCGTGTTCCCCCTCGCGCTCGGCTACCGGCCGTTCGACGTGCGGGACCAGATGCCGTGGATGCCGAAGATGCGCTACGGCTCCATGCGCCAGTCGCTGCCGGAGCGGGGCTCGCTGGCCTTGAACATGATGCTGATGACCGCCACCGGGCAGGTGAGCCTGGACTGGGTGGACGAGGCGGACTGCGCGCGCAAGGTGACGGCCTCGGCGAGGCTGGCCCCGCTGCTGGTGGCGCTCTACGCGAACAGCCCGCTGGTGGAGGGCAAGCCGTCCGGCCTGCTCTCCTTCCGGTCCCACGTGTGGACGGACGTGGACTACACCCGCTGCGGCTTCATCCCCTCCATGCTGGACGGGACGTTCTCCTACCGCGCGTACACCGAGTGGGCGCTGGACGCGCCGCTGCTCTTCCTGCGCCGGCACGGGCGCTACCTGCGGCCGCCCATGACCTTCCGCCAGCTCATGGCCGAGGGCTTCGAAGGCCAGCCGCCCACGCAGGGCGATTGGGTGGACCACCTCTCCACGCTCTTCCCCGAGGTCCGGATCAAGAAGGTGCTGGAGGTGCGCGCGGCGGACAGCGTGAACCCAGAGCTCACCGGGGCCCTGGCGGCCTTGTGGCGCGGGCTGCTCTACGACGAGGCAGCGTTGACGGACGCGCTCACGCTGCTGCCGCAGATGACCTTCGGCGAGCACGCGGAGCTGATGGCGCTGGCGCGGCGCGAGGGCCTGAAGGGGAAGTGGAAGAACGTCCACGTGGGCGAGGCCGCGAAGCAGATGGTGGCGCTCGCGCGTGAGGGGCTGCAGAGGCTCGACCCGGAGGACGTCCCGCTGCTCGAGCCGCTGGAGGCGTTGGCCGCGTCCGGACGGACCTGCGCGGAGGACGTGCTCGAGGCCTGGGAGAAGGATCCCGACCCGGTCCGGCTGCTCGAGCGCAGCGCCGTCTAGTACCTTCTCGCACCCCTGTCGTACCCGGGCACGAGCGTCGCAAACACGACAGAACGAGGGCGGTGGGGACGGCTGCCCCACGTTGCAGCCGTGTGGGCGGGACCGGATCGGGTGCGGGGGACGCACCGGGCGTGCAATGTTGGCCGCCTATCATGCAGGGTCCCCGCGCCTCGTCTGCGTCCGCTCCTGTGGAACGTGTCGAAACTGTCGAGCCTGTCGAAGATGACCCCGCGCTCATCGCCCTCTGCGAGGCGCTGGCGTGGCGGGCGGTTCCCCACGACGCGGACTGGTGCCTGATCGACGCCGTCGACGAGGGGGCGCAGGGGCTTCCGGCGCGTCGGCTGGCGGTGGCGCATCCGGACGGGGACGCGAGCACGGACCGTCGCTCGGACCGCAGCGCGTTCGCGCACGCGTTGGGGCGCTTTCCCTTCGTGGTCGGGGAGGGCGGCGCGCCGTGGGACGTCCTGACCACCACCACCGGCAAGCTGGCCGCCGAGGCGGGCGCGGAGGGTGACGGTGATCGCGCGGCCCTCTGGCGGGCGTTCGGGCCGGGGGCGGTGTGGCGCGCGACGGTGCGATCGCAGGTGGGCAGGCCGCTGGGCTTCGTGACCCTGGTGCGCGGCGCGGATCGGCCGGTGGCCGGGGCCGCGGAGGCGGTGCGGCGGCTGGCTGCGGCGGCGGCCTGGGCGCTGGATGGGGCGGCGGTGCGCCGGCGGGCGGAGGCGGCGAGGCGCGGTGCGCGGGCGGCCCTCGAGCGGACCTTGCGCCTGCAGTCGTTGACCCAGGCGCTGTCGGCGGCGCGCTCGCGCGAGGAGCTGGTCGAGGTGGCGGTGGAGCAGGGGCTTCAGGCGCTCGGCGCGTCCGCGGGATCGATGGCGTTGCTCGACGAGCGGACGATGCGGCTGAAGGTCCGCGCGGTGGGCTACGCCTCGGGGTTGGCGGAGGCGTGGAGCGACGTGGCGCTGGAGGAGCGCTTTCCCCTCACGGACGCGGTGAGGGAGGGGGATCCGATCTTCCTGCGCGACGCGGGGGAGCGGCTCGCGCGCTACCCGCACCTGGCGGAGCTGGTGCGCCGCAACGGAAGCGGGGCGATGGCGGCGCTGCCGGTCTGGTTGGACGGACGGCCCATCGGCGCGC
>CAZCWA010000581.1:0-3104 GCA_964502265.1 uncultured Myxococcaceae bacterium
GCGGCGGTGCCGTCCGTCTTCCACAGCTCGGTGCCGAAGCCGGTCCCGGACGTGGTCCCGTTGGTGGCGTCGAAGAACACGACGTTCCCCACCAGCGTCATGTTGGTCGGCGAGGAGTTGCCGGTGCCGACGTTGATGTCGCGGAGCAGCCGCGTGCCGGCGGCGGTACCGTCACTGATCCAGGGCTCGCGGCCGATGCCCACCCCGCTGGTGGTCCCGGTGGTGGCGGAGAAGATGAGCTCGTTGCCGAGGGCGATGAAGTTCGACGGCGAGGACGAGGAGCTGCCCGGCCAGATGTCCATCACCAGCTCGGTCCCGTTGGCGGTGCCGTCCGACTTCCACAGCTCGGTGCCGTTGGTGCTCCCGTTGGTGGCGCTGAAGAAGAGCGTGTTGCCGACGACGGTGAGGTTCTCCGGAGAGGAGTTGGAGGTGCCCGTGTTGATGTCGCGCACCAGCACCGTGCCGGCCGGGGTGCCGTCGGTCGCGTAGAGCTCCACGCCGGTGCCGGGCGAGGAGGTGCCCGTGGTGGCGCTGAAGAACAGGAGGTTGCCGGCGACCGTCAGGCTGGCGGGGTTGGCGCTTGCCGATCCGGGGTTGATGTCCGAGAGCCGGACGGTGCCCGGGCCGGTGCCGTCGGTCTTCCACAGCTCCACGCCGTGGATGCCGTCGGTGGCGGCGAAGTAGAGCGCCCCGTTGAAGACGGTGAGGTTCTTCGGGCTGGAACCGGACGTGCCCGCGTTGATGTCCGCCACCAGCCAGGTGCCCGCGGCGGTCCCGTCCGAACGCCACAGCTCGGCTCCGGACGTGGTCTCGGAGGCGGCGAAATACGCGACGCCGTTCCACACCACCGCCTCGTCCACCGAAGCGCCGGGCGCGGTGCCCGGCACGACTGCGTTCAGGTCCATCAGGAGCTGCGGCGCACCCGATCCCAGGGACTGAGCAGCACGGCCGGTGTGGGAGGGCGAAACCTCTGGGGCGTCGAACTCACCGCCGCAACGCAGTAGGGCCACGGCGCACAGCAGTGCGGGCAGTAGGCGGTATTTCCAATGATTCGAGGGACTCAAACGAACTCCGGAGCGCTCAGCGGCCGCGCGATGGCGGGCGGCTGGCTGGCCGCCCGGTGGGTGAGGGCAGCCATTTATCTGAATTGTCCGATTGAAGGCAATTTCCGCTGCAGGCAGAAAAGATTTTTTCCGCCTTGCCGGAATCCGCGTGCCGTCTGACGCGGTGCGCTACATCGAGACGAAGAAATCGCCGGGCAGCTTGTAGGCGTGCTGGCCCTCGTGGTCGACCGCGTAGACCTCGACCTTGTGGGTGCCGGGGCCCAGGGCCGGCATCTGGAAAGCGAAGCCGTGCGCCCTGCCCACCACGCCGAACCTTCCGAGGTCGTCGCGGTTGCGGTCCGCCTTCACCGAGCCGCGGTACTGGCCGTTCACGTAGACATCGACATGGATGGCCGCCGAGGGGACGTCCGGATCCCACGCCCAGCCGTAGCCCCACGTCCCGTCCGCGAACTCGAACTGGCCATGCGGCAGCCGGTTCTGGGTGGACTGCACCTGGAGGGTCGTCGCCGGAGAGGCCGCGCCGAACCGCTGACCGCCGCGGGTGACGAACCACTGGAAGGTGTACGCGCCCGGCTGTGACGGCGCCTGTGCGTAGAAGGTGAAGGTGCGCGTCTGCCCCGGCGCCACGTTGGCGCCCAGCGCGAGGTGGTTGCCGCCCCAGGTCGAATCCGGCGCCATCAGCCCGTAGTCCGCGCCGGCGGTCCAGGTGGTGGTGCCGGCATTCCGGAAGGTGACCCTGGCGAGGAACGTCTCGCCCGGCGTCAGCGTGCTGGGGATCTCCTGCGAGACGTAGACGCTTGCGTCCTGCTGCTGCGGCGGAGGGCTCGGGAGGGTGGGCGGCGGCGTGCCGGTGGGCGAGCCGAAGAGCCCGTGCAGGATCCTGGGCTGGTCCTGGAAGTACGTCTTCCCCCAGACGCGGGCGTTCTGGAAGGTGAGGGTGCCCGGCAGCAGCGTGGGGTACATCAGCGCGCTCTGCGGCTCCACGTGGTCGAGGCCGAAGGAGTGCGCGGCCTCGTGGCTGATGCAGGAGGCGACCTGGCGCAGGTCGTAGATGGACTCGCTGAAGACGAAGACCACGTCGTTGCGGTTGGGGTTGCCGTAGTCGAGCGGCGCGATCCCCACCGTGTTGTTGTGCTCGCCGATGAGCGAGGGGTGGCCGCCCACCATCACCATCGTGTAGTCGCCGGAGGTGGGACGCTGGGTGGTGATCACCGCGTCCCAGTGCCGGTAGTCGTGGCGCACGTAGTCCACGATCCGAGCGATCGCCTGTGCCCGGTTCATGCCGCCCAGGGTGCCGGTGTGGAAGGCGGGGATGTCCACCGTCCAGCCCTGCGGCAGGATCCACGAGGTGTTCTGCTTCGAGGACGACCCGCCGTAGCGCAGCCGCTGGCCTTCGAAGTTGATGTAGATGACCGCTCGCCCCGAGGCCCCGAGCGCCTGCTCGAGCTGGAACTCTTCCGGGACCTCCCGGTAGTCGTGCTGCAGGTCCAGCGCGCCGCCCTGAACCAGCTCCGCCTCGCCGCAGCCCGTCCCGAAGGACCCGAGCGAGGTGAGGGTGACCGCGAGAGCCAGGCGCCGGAGGAAGAGCAGGGCGGACATGCCCGCCTGCCCTGCACCGGCCAGGCCACCTTCCAAACATCGAAGATCGTTGAAGGAAACGGCCGTGCTGAAGGCAGTCCCGGAGCACGCCGGCGCTGCCCCGGCCTTCGTGAGATGTCAAAGGCCCTGACACACCCCTGGGCCAACCGCGCTGAAACCTTGAGGTTTCAGGTGATCGGCGTCGTGCGCGTCAGGGCCTTCGGTGCGGCTGTCCTGCCTTGGGCCGCTCAGCAACCGGATGTCCTGGATGAGGACACCCGGCCTCCAGCACTCGGCAGGCGCTATTCTAGTGGGTCTTCCGGGCGCCGCTGCCAGGAGCGGGGGCGGAAGCCGGTGCCGGACGCCCGGGAACCTTCAGCTCCTCGAGGATCCGGCGCGCGCCGTAGACCTTGTCCAGCGCCTCGATGATGGACGCGCTGTGCACGCTGACCGCGCGGTTCA
>CAZCWA010000582.1:0-3101 GCA_964502265.1 uncultured Myxococcaceae bacterium
TGGACGCGACCTCCTTCACCATCTGCGCGCCCATGTTCTCGAAGCGGTTCTCGAGGTCGATCTCCTTGGCCACGGTCACGCCGTCCTTGGTCACCGTGGGCGACCCGAACGACTTCTCGATCACCACGTTGCGGCCCTTGGGCCCCAGCGTGACCGCCACCGCGTCCGCCAGCGTGCGCACGCCGCGCAGAATCTCCTCGCGCGCCGCCTGGTGGAAGTGAATTTCCTTCGCTGCCATTGCAACCTCCTGATTTTATTGGAACTTCGGGGGATTGGCCGTTAGCACTCGACCAATGCGAGCGCCAACCTAAGGGACGCGCGGCGTTTGTCAATGCGCACCGCGGGCCGTCCGCTGGTGGACGATCCAAGACGTTGACAACGCCCGGGGGCGGTCCCTACAGGTGCCGGCCATGAACCCGCGGGAAGACCCACTCATCGAAAAGGCGGCGCAGGCGTTCGAGCAGGGCGAGTTCGAGCGGGCGGTGGCGCTGGCCACCGAAGCGCTGCGGGCCTCGCCGAAGAGCGCGGACGCGCTGCACCTGCGGGCGGCGGCCCACTTCGAGACCGGAGACCACGACAGGTCCCTGCTGGACTGGCGGGCGGCCCTCGCGCTTTCGCCGGACGACCTCGAGATCACCCTCGGGCTGTGCGAGGTGCTGGTCCTCCACCGCGGCGAGGAGCGCGAGCTGGTGGAGGAGGGGCTCACGCTCTGTGAGAAGGGCGCGAAGCGGGCGGCGAAGGAGGAAGACGTGGAGCTGGAGTTCGAGTTCCTCCTGCTCGGCGGCACCGGACTCAACCAGCTCGGCGAGTGCGCGCGGGGGCTGGCGGTGCTCGACCGGGCGGCGGCCCTGTGCCCGGGATCGCTGGAGGCGCAGCTCGAGCGCGCGCTGGCCCTCTTCGAGCTGTGCCGCTTCGACGAGGCGAAGGCGGCGTTCGAGGACGTGCTCCGCAGATCTCCGGACGATCCGTACGCCCTCCACCACCTGGGGCTGCTCGCCGAGCGGCGCGGGGACGACGTGGCGGCGAAGGCCCACTTCGAGCGCGCGCAGCAGCTCTCCGCGGACGACTTCCCGCCGCCGGTGTCCTTGCCGGACGGGGACTTCGATGCCGCGGTGGAGGACGCCATCGCCCGGCTGCCGCAGAACGTGAAGGAGTACGTGGAGAGCTCGACCATCGCGGTGGAGCCCTTCCCCTCGGACGAGGACCTGCTCGCCGAGGAGCCGCCCCTGTCGCCGACGATCCTCGGCGTGTTCCGCGGGGTCCCGGTGGGCGAGCGCAGCGTCACCAACGCCATGGACCACCTGCCGGCGCAGATCGTCCTCTACCAGCGCAACCTCGAGCGGTTCGCCACCACCCGCGAGGAGCTCCTCGAGCAGATCGGGATCACGATCATGCACGAGGTGGGTCACCTCATCGGGCTCGACGAGGACGACCTCTGGGAGCGCGGGCTGGACTAGCCACCGCGCAGATTCGGTAGGACAGAGGAATCGAACCTCCCGAACCCTGCTCGCGCAGGGTCCCAATGGTTTTGAAGACCATGCCGACCACCAGGCTCGGACGTCCTACCGCGCGCGGTTCTCGCCCAGTGCGGAGCGGGCGTCAACGAGGGTCGACGCTTCACGACGGTTCGCACAAAGCCTCGGTGGCGAGCCGGCGGAGCTCCCCGTAGTCGAACGGGTACTCGAGCACGCAGCTCACGCCGTAGGGGACGGCCTGCTCCACCAGCGCGTGGTCGTCCCGCTGGCAGAGGAGGATCACCGGCGTCTCGAGGTCGAACCTTCGCAGCCGCTGGAGGATCTCCAGCCCGCTCCAGCGCGGCAGCCGTACCTCCAGCACGATCAGATCCGGCGCGCGCGGCTGGGGCGCGGTGAGGCTCTCCACCAGCCCTGCCACCAGCGCCTGCCCGTCGCCTGCCTCCACCACCTCGTGCCCGTCGAGGCGGAGCGCGGTGCAGATGAGCTCTCGCATCCGCGGATCCCCCTCGGCGACGAAGATCCGCCGCGCGCGTTCCATGCCTCCCCGGCGCACCTGGTCGAGGGTGCGCTTCGTCCTCTGCGTCGTCTCGAACATGTCCTTCCCCCCGCTTGTCGCGAAGCCCCACCCGGGGCCGCGGAAGGCCCATCCACGTGGCGTGCCGCGCGTTCCGCTCCTGCCGCCGACTTGCCGTGACTCTGAAGGAGCGCGGCGAACGGAGCCCTGCGGCGGGGCAGAACGCCCCAGAGGCGCGTTTCGCCCCACGGCCTCGGGTCCGAGAACAGTTGGACGGCCTACTCGGCGCTGCCGGAGGCGGTCACCGGCGAAGGATCGCCCACCTGCCCCATCAACGCCCCCTGGACGTCGTTGCGCGGGGTGCGCCGCACGTGCTCGGAGGGGACGCCGTACTGCTCCAGCCGCCGGTAGAGGGTCTTGCGGTCCACGCCCAGCACCCGCGAGGCCACGGTGCGGCTGCCGCCCACCACCTCGAGCACGTGGAGGATGTAGCGGCGCTCGACCTCCGAGAGCGGCACCAGCTCCTCCATCGTGGCGCGCTGGGTGAGCATCTGCCAGCCGCGGTAGTTGCGGATGCGCTCGGGGAGATCCTCCACCATGATCTGCTCGAAGGCGGTGAGCGCCACCGCGTGCTCCATGCAGTTGTGCAGCTCGCGGATGTTTCCGGGCCAGTGCCAGGACAAGAGCCGCTCCGCCGCCGCCGGCGAGAGCCCCACCACGTTCTTGCGCGCGCGCTGCGCGAACTGGGTGATGAACCGCTGCGCCAGCAGGAGCACGTCCTTGCCGCGCGCGCGCAAGGACGGCAGCTCCACCGAGATGACGTTCAGGCGGTAGAAGAGATCGTCGCGGAAACGGCCCTGCGCCACGAGCTGCTCGAGGTTCTGGTTGGTGGCCGCGACCAGCCGCGCGTCGAACGGGACCTCGGTGTCGCTCCCCACCGGCCGCACCCGCCGCTCCTGGAGCGCGCGCAGCAACTTGGGCTGCAGCGAGAGGGGCAGCTCGCCGATCTCGTCGAGGAAGAGGGTCCCGCCCTCCGCCCGCGCGAACAGTCCGGCCCGGGCGGTCCGCGCGTCGGTGAAGGCGCCACGGGCGTGGCCGAACAGCTCACTCTC
>CAZCWA010000583.1:0-1383 GCA_964502265.1 uncultured Myxococcaceae bacterium
AGCGGCAGCATCGACGCCAGCGCCGCCGATACCGCCGTGCCCTTCACCGGCGCGGCCGGCTCGGGGGGCGGCGTGGAGAGGAGGGTCCACGGGGTGGTGTCCGGCGCGGGCGCGGCGACCGGCTCGGGCACTGAAGCGGCCGCGGCCACCTCCCCCTTCCGCACCGCCCGCTTCACCGGCTTGCGCAGCACGCCGCGGCGGATGGCCACCGGGGATTTCTTCGGAGCAGGAGCGGGCGGCGCGGCCACGACGGGCGCGGCCTTCACGGGAGCGGGCTCGGGCACGACGGCAACAGGCGCAGGCGCAGGCGGCGGGGCCGCGACGGGTGCGGGCGCCGGGGTCCGTTTGGGCGGGGTGAACGCGGCGCTGGCGGGGAGGTTCTCCTCGCGGCGGGCCTGGCGGGCGCGGAGGGCGTCGAGGAAGGTGTGGAGGCGCGCCTGGGTGTCGGCGGGGAGGGGGTCGAAGCGGATGCCCATCCCGGGCAGTCCGCCGCGGCTGAGGGCCTCCATCACCCCGCGCGAGGCGACCACCCCGCCGAGCAGCTTGAGTGGGTTGAGCAGGGCCGGGTGGCTCAGCTCGAGGATGACCGGGGCGCCCGGCTGCAGCGGCGCCTCGCAGCGCGCGAACAGCCCGCCCAGGGAGAGGTTCTCGATCCGCAGCGGCTCGCCGAGGCCGAGGTGTCCTTCCACCCCCCTCACGTAACCGACCGTGTCCTTCGCAGAGACCCGCGGATGCTTGCGACGTTCAGTGCCTGGCATGGTGTCCCCCGTGAGACTGAGGCGACGCTCGAGGCCTCGGGACGACGCCGCTGCTTGCCCTCGGTGAAGTACAGCCTCACCGTTGAAAGGTGGCGCGCGCACACCTCCGGCTGATCCTCTCCATCGTCCACACGGACGGTACCTTCGGGCGCATCTCCCGAGGGGAGCGAGAGCTGTGGGCGGGCAAGTGCATCCACTGCAACGCCCACCTCTACGTCGCCCTCGACGGCACGCCGATCAGCCGTGCCACCGTGGAGCACATCCTCCCACGCAGCCACGGAGGGACCGACGCACCGGAGAACCTCGCCCTCGCGTGTGCGCGCTGCAACCACCAGAAGGGCCGCCGCCACGACGTCCGCCGCAAGGGCGACCCCGAGCTGATGGCCCTGGTGGAGCGCCTGCTTCAGAAGCGCCGGGACCGCTGGCGGGAGCCCGAGGACGCGTGAGCCCGCGCACCCGGCCGGGCTCAGTACGTGTCGGTGGGCGGCGCACCCTCCCCGGATGGCGGGGTGATGGGGGTGCTCGGAGCGGCCTGAATCAACTCGGCGAGCCGGGTCAGCTCTCCCTGATCCGGATTGAGCGGCTCGAGCACCAGCGCCAGCGACGTGGGCACCTCCTTCGCCGC
>CAZCWA010000583.1:1483-3079 GCA_964502265.1 uncultured Myxococcaceae bacterium
AGGTCGAACTGGCGCGACGCCATCAGGCTCGCGGCGATCATCCCCTGCTCCATCCAGACCTTCGACTCGAAGTCGAAGAGCGCGGCAGCCCGCGCCTCGTCGCCGGCGCGTGCGGCGTGGAGGAACGCTGCCGCCACCTCCCGCGAAGACGCCGGAGCAGAGGGCGCCGTCGCGGGGCGGCCTGCGCACGCGCACAGGTGGAGGGACATGAGCAGAAGGAGCGTCGAGCGCGGCATCACTTCGCCGGCGTCAGCTTCAGCAGCTTGCCGTTGCTCTCGTCGGTGAGGAGGTAGAGCGCGCCGTCCGGCCCTTCGGCGACGTCGCGGATCCGCTCGCCCCGGTCGGTCAGAAGGCGCTCCTCGCCGACCACGCGATCGCCATCGAGCACCAGCCGCACCAGCGACTTCCCGGAGAGCGCGCCGATGAGGGGGTTGCCGCGCCACTCGGGGAAGAGCTTGCCGGAGTAGATCACCATCCCCGACGGCGAGATGACCGGGTCCCAGTAGTACACCGGCTGCTCCATCCCTTCGGCCTGCGCGGTCTTGTGGATCGGCTTGCCGGAGTACTCCTCGCCGTAGCCGATCGTGGGCCAGCCGTAGTCCTTCCCCTTCTCGACCAGGTTGAGCTCGTCGCCTCCCTGCGGCCCCATCTCCGCCACCCACAGGCGCTGCTTCCCGTCGAGCGCCGCGGCGAGGATGTTCCGGTGCCCGATGGTCCAGATCTCCGGCAGGGCCCCCTCGCGATCGACGAAGGGGTTGTCTTCGGGGACCTTCCCGTCCGGGCGGATGCGCACGACCTTGCCGAAGTGGCTGTCCAGCTTCTGCGACTGCACCCTCCCCGCCATGATCGACCGGTCGCCGAGCACGACGTACACGTGCCCGTCCGGCGTGAACACGAGCCGCCCGCCGGCGTGCTTCGTCGACTCCATCGTCGGCTGCATGCGGAAGATCACCTGGAGGTCTTCCACGCGCGGGGTGCTTCCCTCGTTCAGCCGGGCGCGGGCCACGGCCAGCCCGTTCCCGCCTTTGCGCGGCTCGTAATAGGTCCAGTAGATCGCCCGGCTCTTCTCGAAGTCGGGCGCGAGCTTCACGTCGAGCAGCCCGCCCTGCTCCCGCCCGTCCACCTTCGGGATCCCGGCCACGGGCTTCGACTTCTTCCCGTTCGCTTCCACGATGTAGAGCCTGCCGGTCGGCTTCTCCGTCACGAGGAAGCGCCCCTTCGGGAGGAACGCCACGGCCCAGGGCTTGTTGAACCCGGAGGCGATCTCGGTCACCTGCAGCCGCGTCTTCGAGGTGACCGCCGGCGCGCGCGTCTGCTGCGGGAAGGCCGGCTTCAGCTCGGGGACGTTGGGCGGCGCGGTCTCCAGAGGGCGTCCGGTCCCGGCCCGTTCGGGGCGCGGCGCGGTCTCGTTCCCTTCGGCCTGGGCGAAGACGAGGGCGGGCGTGAGGAGCAGCGGGAGGAGGGCAAGGCGGCGTGGGCTCATGGGCGCGACTTAGCCGCAGATGCCCGCGTCCGGCCCAGAGCCCTTCGCGCACGGGTGTCGCCGCTCGGACATCACTGCAGCCGCGCGCGGACCTCCAGCACCCGGCGCGCCGC
>CAZCWA010000584.1:0-3070 GCA_964502265.1 uncultured Myxococcaceae bacterium
AACTGGGGCGATCCCCAGGCGGTGTACGTGGATCCGGTGACCGGGCTGCGCTACGCGGCGTCGGATCCGCGCAACGAGGGCTCGGGCGCGGGGCAGGACTGAGGCTTTCGGAGACCCATGTTCGACGCCCACCTGCACCCGGAATCGCTCACCGACCAGGACCTCGAGTCGATGGCGTTCTTCGGCGTCACCTCCGCGCTGGCGGTGGCGCACCACGCGCCCCAGGAGCGCAAGGTGAAGCACGTCTTCGAGCACTTCGAGGATCTGCTCGGGCGGCAGCTCCCGAGGCTCGAGCGCGCCGGGATCAGGGCGTGGGCGGCGCTGGGTGTCCATCCGCTGAGTGCGCCTTCGCGCGGGCTGCCGGAGATCCTCTCCGCGCTCCCGGACTACCTGCGCGGCGGGAAGGTGGTGGCGGTGGGAGAGGTGGGCCTTCATCGCGGCGGAGAGGCCGAGGAGGAGGCGCTGCGCGAACAGCTCGCGCTGGCCGAGCGGCTGAGGCTGCCCGTCGTCGTCCACTCGCCGCATGACGCGAAGGAGCGGCTGACCAGGAGGATGCTGAACCTCCTGCGCGAGGCGGAGGTGACGCCCTCGCGCGTGCTGGTGGACCATGCGAGCGCGCGCACCGTGCAGCCCATCCTCGCCTGCGGCTTCTGGGCGGGTCTGACCGTGCATCCGGAGGAGCTCGGCGCAGAGCGGGCGGTGGCGCTGGTGCGCAAGTTCGGAACCGAGCGCGTGGTGCTCAACAGCGACTCGGGCGATGGAGCGGGTGACATCCTCGGGCTGCCGCGGGCGGTGCGGCTGCTGGAGAAGGCGGCGCTGTCGCGGGCGGTGATCTCGCGCGTCACCGAGCAGAACGCGCGGAAGTTCCTCCGGCTGCCCAATGACTGAACGGGCGGGAGTCATCCACCGCGGCGAGCTCTACTGGCTGCTGCCCACCGGGACCGAGCCCATCTCCCATCCGCACGTGGTGGTGCAGGACGACGTGTTCAACCACTCGCGGGTGGAGACCGTTGTCGTCTGCGCGCTGACCACGCGGCTCGCGCTGGCCGCGGAGCCGGGGAACGTCCTGCTCGAGCCGGGTGAAGGCGGCCTGCCGAAGCAGAGCGTGGTGGTCGTCTCGCAGATCTCCAGCGTGCCGAAGGCCAGGCTGGGGGAGCGGATCGGGAAGCTGTCGCCCGAGCGCGTGGAGGAGATCCTGCGCGGGCTGAGGTTCCAGCAGGTGTCGTTCTTCGCGCGGTGAGGGCGGACCGCCTCAGCCCTCCGTCACGCCCACGAGCAACAGCACCGCGGCCGTCACCCACTGCGTCGTCCGGGCTGCGAAGGTGAAGTCGAGCGTCTCGGGCGTGTCGCTCTCGCGGTGGTAGTGCGGCGAGCGGAAGTTCGCGGTGTCGCCGACGAACGCCGCGGGGAGCTCGAGGTCCCAGAACGGCGCGTGGTCGCTGCGCCGCATGTCCTGCATCTTCGCCACCGGCGCCGGCAGGAGCAGGGTCTCCACTGGCAGGTCGGGCACGAACGGGCGCGCGGCCTCCAGCGCCTCCACCGGCAACGGGCGCACGCGCTCTCCGAAGGCGGCGATGAAGTCCGCGGTGTCGGGGAAGCGGCGGCCGGGGAAGAGCAGCCCGAGCCCGGGCGGGTAGTGCTGTGTCCCCTTCCCCGCGTTCACGTAGCCGATCATCTCCAGCGCGAAGACCGCCTGCAGGGCCTCGCGTTCGCCGACGCTGAGCGCGCTCGCAAAGGCGCGGCTGCCCACCAGTCCCTCCTCCTCGAACGGGACCGCGAGCAGCTCCACCGAAGCGTTCACGTCCACCCGACTCAACGCGGTCGCCATGGCCATGAGTCCCGCCACGCCGCTGGTGTTGTCGTCGGCGCCGGGCGAGTCGGGCACCGTGTCGAAGTGCGCGATCACCAGAACCTTCACTGAGCCGTCCGACGTGCCCGGCTTCCTTCCGATGATCACCGGCGCGGTGAACCCGTCGTGCGTGACCGGGAACTCGCGGACCTCGAGGCCTTCGCGCTGGAAGTGCGCGCGGACGTGCTCGGTGGCGGAGAGCAGCGCCTGCGGCGAGGAGCGGTGATGCCGTGGGCCCGGCAGCGCGCGCACGTGGCGCTCCAACAGTTCCGGCGTGATGTGAACGAGCGCGTTCCGGATCCGCGCTGAGGTGGGCTCATCGGGAGTCGTCACGCGGGTGCTCCTGCCGCTGCTCCTGCACGAACACGCGGCGGCGCCGGCCAGCGCGAGGACCGCGAGTGTGAATGCCAGAGGTCTCACCCGGACACTGTACGTGGGCCCTCCGGATCGCGTGGGCTTGTTCAAAGGCGCACGCACGCCGAGACGCCCGGCCGGGTTGTCGCGTCGCCGTGCCGCGCAGAAGGTGGACGGGCGGTGCCCGGGAGGAGCTTCCGAATGCGGTCTTCATTGCGTCCCATCGTCCTCGCGGTCCTTGCCGTTGCGTTGTTCGGGACCGGGACGGCATGCGTGCGCCACGTCGCCGGGCCGTCACCGTCGACGCCGCCTCCGCCCTCGCCCGTACCGGTCGTGGTGACCTGGTACGACGCGCTCGCGCCGCACGGCGAATGGATCCACCTCCCCCACCGGGGCCGCGTCTGGCGCCCGTGGGTGCATGAGGTGGGGTCCGGCTTCGTGCCCTACGCGACCGGCGGGCGGTGGGAGTACTCGGAGTACGGCTGGGTGTTCCAGAGCGCCTGGCCGTTCGGGCCGATCGTCTTCCACTACGGGCGCTGGTTCTTCCATCCGCAGCTCGGATGGGCGTGGGTGCCGGACAACGTGTGGGGGCCGGCGTGGGTGGACTGGAGGTTCGGCTCGGGGCTCGTCGCGTGGGCACCGCTCCCTCCGCACAACGTGGGGCTGTTCGTCGGCCACTACCAGCCGCACTGGTACGTGGTGCCCACCCGCCACTTCCCGCACGGGCGGCATCACCGGCATCGGGTCCCGTGGCACGAGGCTTCGCCGGTCGTGGAGAAGGCGCGGCCGGTTCCGCCTCGTGGCGCCCCGGGAGGCGTGCAGTGGCCGGTGGGTCCGCCGGTCGAACACGTGCGCGCCCAGACCAAC
>CAZCWA010000585.1:0-3053 GCA_964502265.1 uncultured Myxococcaceae bacterium
GTGCTTCTCGAGCTCCTTTCGGCCGACGAGCTCCTGCGCCCGCTGCGCCTTCGGGAGGATGCCGGCGATCGCGGACTCGGTGCGCTCCACCAGCGCTTCCTGGCCGGGGTAGAGCGGCTGCACCAGCCAGAGCGTCGTCGCAGGTGCCGTCGTCGATGGAGCCTGGGCCATCGCCGACAGCGACGAGACACAGACGAGGAGTGGGAGGATCCGCTGCAACACGTGCGCGGGGGTGGAACGGAGGGGGCGCATCTCGACTGCTCCAGAGCCTCGGGTTCCCCCCACCTTCGCACACATCCCGCCCGATCGTTGGACAGAAAGCCTGCCGGGCGCTCGGGAGACGCTCCTCGTCGCGCGGGCACAAGGGAGTTACCGTGCGCGCCTTCGCTCATGGACACCCGCTACCAGTTGCAGGACTACGCCCGCCGGTTGCTCGACGCCGAGGAGGGCACGCTCCACAAGGAGGCGCCGCTCCGCGTCGCGCTCTGCTACCCGAGCCCCTACCACGTGGGCATGAGCAGCCTCGGCTTCCAGACCATCTACCGGGAGCTGAACGGCCGTCCGGGCGTCTCCGCCGAGCGCGCCTTCCTCCCCGACGACGTGGAGGCGCACCGCAAGACGCGCACGCCGCTCTTCACCCTCGAATCACAATCGCCCGTGTCGGCGTTCCCGGTGCTCGCCTTCAGCGTCGCCTATGAGCTGGAGGTCACCGGCCTCTTCGAGGTGCTCGACCTCGCCGGCATCCCGCTGCTTCGTGAAGAGCGCGAGGGCGGGAACTGGCCGCTCATCGTCGCCGGCGGCCCTCTGACGTTCTCCAACCCGGACCCGCTCGAGCCCTTCGTGGACGTGATCGTCCAGGGCGAGGCGGACGTGCTGGTCCACGTGCTGATGGACGAGGTGGAGGGGACCGCGCACGACGTCTCGGCCCGCGCAGGGCTCCTCGAGCGGCTGGCGCAGACGCGCGGCTTCCGGGTGCCGGGGCTGGGCGAACGGGGCGGCGTCCGCGGGATCGTCGCCAAGGCGGACGACGCGCGGCTGCCGGCGCGCTCGCAGATCATCACGCCCAACACCGAGCTGCGGAGCATGTTCCTCGTGGAGCCTTCGCGCGGCTGCTCGCGCGGGTGTCACTACTGCGTGATGCGGCGCACCACCAACGGCGGCATGCGCAAGCTCCCCATCGACCGCGCCATCTCCTTCATCCCGCCCAACGCGAAGCGGGTGGGGCTGGTGGGCGCGGCGGTGACCGACCATCCGCAGATCGTCGAGCTGTTGCGCACCATCGTCGACTCGGGCCGGCAGGTGGGCGTGTCGTCCTTGCGCGCGGACCGGCTGACCCAGCCGCTGGTGGACGCGCTGCGGGATGGCGGCGCGCAGCACCTCACCGTGGCCTCGGACGGCGCGTCCCAGAAGATGCGCAACTTCGTCGACCGCAAGCACACCGAGGAGCAGATCGTCCGCGCGGCGCAGTTCTCGCGGACCGCCGGGCTCAAGCAGCTCAAGGTCTACAACATGGTGGGCCTGCCCTTCGAAGAGGACGAGGACATCGACGAGCTGGTGCGCTTCACCACCGAGCTGTCGGCGATGATCCCGGTGGCGCTCGGCGTGGCCCCCTTCGTGGCCAAGCGCAACACGCCCATGGACGGCTCACCGTTCGCCGGCGTGAAGGAGGTGGAGCGGAAGCTGGAGCGCCTCCGGAAGGGCTTGCGCGGCAAGGCCGAGGTCCGTCCCACCTCCGCGCGCTGGGCGTGGGTCGAGTACATGATCGCCCAGTGCGGACCCGAGGGCGGGCTGGCGGCGCTCGACGCGTGGCGCGCGGGCGGAACCTTCGCTGCATGGAAGCGCGCGTTCGAGGAGCGCGGCGCGAAGCCGTTCCTCGCCCGGCGTGTGGAGGATGGACGCAGGAACCCCGTGGTCTGGCCGTCGGTGGACGACGTCCGAGGCCCCGCCCCGGATGGGCTGGCGTTGAAGGTCGTGTCGCAGGCTTGAGCGCTCGTGCTAACAGCGCGCGCCATGTCCACCTCTTCAGAACGCGTCGACAAGCAGTGGCAGAAGAAGGGCCTCGAGGCCTACTCCACCGGTGCCATCCTCGGGACGTTGCAGCACTACGGCGTCGCGCTCGATGAGGAGGGCTTCAGGGCCGCCGCCGCAGAGAGGTTCCCGGCGCAGCTCGCGCTGGACTGGCTCGCGGGCTGGAAGGGCACCGGGCAGTTCGCGAACTTCCCCTACGTGGCCGCGCAGGAGCTGACCCGGAGGCTCTTCCCGGACCGGGTGATGCCCCTCTCGCTGTCGAAGACCCTCGCCGAGCTTCTGGAGTCGCTGGCCGCGAAGCAGCAGGGCGCCGGAGCGTCGGATCTGGACGCGCGGTTCGGGGCGGTGGAGGCCATGCTGGAGAAGCTGCCGACCGCCGAGGAGGCCCGCCGCGGCTTCGTGGACGAGGCGCTGCTGCAGCTCGGTGAGAAGAACGTCCGGGTGATGGACGAGATCGCGGAGGCGGTCGCCCGCGCCGGTCACCTGGAGGACGCGAAGCGCTTCGCCGAGCTGGAGGAGAAGCTCCTTCCCGAGCGCGCCGGCATCGCCACCGCGCTGGTCCAGTCCGTGGCCGGCGACCGCGACGGCGCCGTGCAGAAGCTGAAGGCCGCCGGCGAGGAGGCCGGGCGTCCGGTGGAGACGAAGGTGATGGCGGTCGACGCGCTGACCAACCTCAACGCGCTCGACGAGGCGCTGGAGATCGGCAAGGCCGCGCTCGACACCGCCGAGGCCACCGAGGAGCACCACGCGGCGATGGCCCTGTGCGACATGGTGGGGCGGATCCTCGAACGGCAGGGGAGAAGGGACGACCTCGCCGCCAACCGCGAGCGCGCCAAGCGGATCGCCGCCGCCCACCACCAGGCCCACCCGCACCACCGGCACTGAGCCGCTGATGTAGAAGACTGCATGAACTCGGTCCCCTGGTTCGCAATTCATGCATAGAAACGCATTAGAACGCTGTCCGAGGCGCAGATAGATGCCTTAAACTGCATCAGTGCGCCTCACCCTTCAGCTTCAGGTCGACT
>CAZCWA010000586.1:0-3039 GCA_964502265.1 uncultured Myxococcaceae bacterium
CAGTCGCTCGACGAGCGGGAGCTGCGGATCCTCGCGCGGCTCGGCGCGGCGATGCTGTGCGAGTGGGACACGGTGCCCGAGCAGGCGCGCGCGTCCATCTTCCAGCTCGCCACCCGGCTGCACGCCGAGCGGGACGCCTCACGCATCCGGCTGGCCATCTCCCGGATCCTCGAGGAGCGGGAGGAGAAGTAGTGCCACTGCGCGTGGCCCTCGTCGCGCTGCTCCTCATCGTCACTGCGGCGCTGGGCTGCCGTGCGCACGTCGCCGCCGCTGAGCCCGTTGGCGATGCGACCGGCTGCGAGCGGGAGCTGGCATCCCCTCCCTTTCGCGCGCTGCTCTCGGACCTCGGCGAGGCCCGCAACGCACCCGAGGTCTGGCCGGACTACCGCCTCGCGGACAGCGACCTGCTCCTCGAGTGGCGGGGCGAGGATGCCTCGTGCGTCGCGCACTGGTCGGCTGGCGAGATCGTCGCGGTCGCACGCGCCTCCACGCCCGTCGCCTCCCCCATGGGCCCGTTCGGCTTCGTGATCACCGATCGCGCCCGTGCACCCGAGGCCGAGCGGTTCGGCTTCCTCACCGGCGATGTCCCCGAGCCCATCGTCGCCTCCCTTCGCGAGCGGGGAGCGCGCGGCGCGCTGCACTGGGTGGTGAACACGGAAGAGGTGGCCGAAGGCTTCCCCACCGATCCGGCCACGCGCCGCGGCGTCACCCACTACCTGCTCCACCACGAGTCGGCGCACGTCCACCTGATGTTCCTGCCGATGTTCGGACAGGGCGGCCCGCATGGGCGTCCTGCGTGGGCGGTGCAGCCGGACAAGTCCGAGCTGGTCGCGCGCTGCTACCAGGCGGAGCCCATCCGGGAGCTCTTCGCCCGCGAGCGGGCCGCCATCGCGGACGCGGTCGCCGCGGTGGAGTCGTCGGACGGGGCCCTGGTGGCGCAACACGCGCGGGACTTCACCGAGCTGCGCGCGCAACGCCACGCCGTGCTGAGCGAGGTCCGCGTTCCCTCACAGCGGGGCACAGAGGTGAGCTGCGCGGAGGCGGAGGCGGTGTGGGAGCTCGACGAGGGCGGCGCCGAATACGTGGCCCTCGCCACGCTCTCCGCGATCGGCATCCCGCTGCCGGCGGATCAGCGCCCCTCCGAGCGCATCCGCTCCAGCACCGACAACGCGCCCTACTACTACACGGGCGCAGGCCAGCTCCTCGTGCTGCGTCACCTGCTCGGCGACCAGATGCCCGAGGTGCTCCGGGCCATCACCACCTCCACGGGCGCGGCGGACGGCATCCACGGGCAGTTCAAGAGGGTCGCCGCTACTCCACCGTCGCGCTGATCTCGACGGTCCCGCCCTCCGCGCTCCACGAGTCGACGACGATGAGGTAGTCGCCGCGCGGCAGGGCCTCGAGGCGCAGCGTGGAGGCGGAGCTCTTCGGCAGGTCGTCCGCACACGCGAGCGCCGCGGCGGTGCCGCAGCCCGGGTAGACGGAGAGCACGGTGTCGAAGGTGGTGCCGGGGCGCGCGGTGGTGACGATCACCGTGGCCTCGGAGGCGAGCCGCAGCCGCGCCACGCCCTCGGGGCGGCCGGGCTGGGAGGTCGCGCAGTCCGAATCGGGATCCCACAGGCTTGCCGCCTGGGTGCGCAGCACCACCGTCGCCTCGCCCTTCTGCGGCTCGAGCAGCGGCGCGGCGGCGCAGGTCCTGTTGCGCAGGGTGCCCACGTTCGAGCACACGTTCTTCGCGCCCGGCACACCCGGCGCGCACACCGTCCCGTTGGCGCAGGCGTCGAAGCCCCACGGATCGCAGCTCTGGCCGCTGTTGCGCCTCGGCGGCGCGGCGAGCGCAACCTCCCGGGCCTCCCCCAGGCGCAGCGCGGAGTCCTGCGGGGTCACCGCGACCTTCGCCACCTGCTCGCGGAACAGCTCCGAGGTCTCGATGCGCACGAGGAAGCGTCCGCCGCTCTGCACGAGGAACGAGGTGAGCTCGAGGCTGGCGCTCTCCACCGCGCCGTCGTTGTCGAGGTCCAACGCCACCGGCATCCCGGCCGCGTCGAGGAAGTCCACCCGGACCGCGCGGATGTCGTCGTCGGGCTCGGTGCCCTCGACCAGGATCCGCGCGCTTCCATCCGCGGTGGTGAGGTAGGCGGCGCGCTCGATCTGCGGGGCCACGCCCTCCACGCACTTCGTCGGCGTCCCGCGGCAGCCGAGCGTCGGCGCGCAGCGGTCGGCGAGGTACTGCGGATCGCACGCCTCGCCCATCGCACGAACCGCCTGGGCCTGCAGGTCCACGCCCACCGGCTCGGAGACGCGCTCGGTGGCGTCGATCAGCGTGAGCTCCGCGCGGTGGATGGAGGGGGCGCTGACGCGAAGGCCGGGGAAGTGGGCGGTGATCGGCCCTTCGGCCTGGGAGAAGTCGGCCTGCGCTTCGACCGTGGCCTCGGCGGACTCGGGGCGGCCGTCCTGGTCGAGGTCGTAGACCGCCACCGGCAGCCCGGCCTCGTCGAGGAACCGCACGCGCAGGGTCCGGGCGTCCATGTCCGCGTCATGGAAGGTGGCGGAGAAGAAGAGGTCCGCGCCATGGCGGCCGGACACGCGGAGCTGCGGGTCGCTCAACCGGGGCGCCTCGTTCACGCGCGCATCGGGAGACCCGGGCACCTTCCCCTCCCCTTCCGGCGCAGGTTCGATGGACGGGCAGGCGAGAAGGAGGGCGGCGCAGAGCGCGAAAGAGGCGTGGAGGAGCGGGCGCATGGGCAGCTCGAAAGCAAAGAGGAGAAAAGAAAGGGAGCGGAGCGCCCCCCGATGAAGAGGGACGCTCCGCGGTACAGCAGGTGCTTCAGAGGGGACTACAGCTCGCAGCCGACCATGGTGCCGCCGGCCGAGATGCCGATGTCGCCCTGGCCCGCGCCGCAGTCGAGCGTGTTGGTGCCGCCCGCGCCGTCGAGCAGGTCGTCGCCGTCGCCACCGTCGAGCACGTCGTCGCCGGGGCCGCCGAAGAGCTGGTCGTTGCCGGCGAGGCCGGTGAGGGTGTTCTCCGCCGGGCTGCCG
>CAZCWA010000587.1:0-3004 GCA_964502265.1 uncultured Myxococcaceae bacterium
GCCGGTAGTCGCCCTCCGCGCTCACGCCCAGACCCGTGAGGACGCCTCCCGCGATCAGCGTGGCAGCGCCCGCCGCCGTCGCCGCCTGTCCTGTCGATCGCCGGCGCCAGAAGGGGGAGCCCGCTTGGGCCGGGGCAGCGGGCTTCGCCTCCAGTCGCCCCACCGGAGGAGGGGCCTCCTGCGCCGGAACCGGAACGTCCACGGTGCTCTCTCCGGTGGTGACGAACCGCGCGAGCTTCCGCAGCTCCGCTTCACCCGGACCCGTCGCGCCGATGCCGACACCGCCCTCGCGCACCTTGCGAACCTCGACGATGTCCACCACCGTGGCCGAGAGCCAGCCTCCGCCCACGTCCGCGCGCTCCAACCGAAGCACCACCAGGTTGTCCACCTCCAGGAGCGTGCCCAACCTCACCGCGCTTCCGAGCCGCACCGCCCCTTCGCCGTCCGCGAGGCAAGGCACCGCCGAGGTCTCGACCGTCCCCTCGAAGCGAAGGTCGACCTGCACCGATGACGGGCCCACGTCGATCGTCCGCGGCAGCGACACCGCGTCCCCGTGCACGAGCATGAGCTGGTAGCGGCCGGGCACGTGCTCGCCCGAGTACGGCGTGGCGCCCACCCGGCGTCCATCGAGGAAGACGTCCGCGCCCGGGGGCGTGCTGCGAACCTTCAGCGGCGCGCGCTTCGACTTCTGCACCTCGAGGCGCACCCGTTCGAACCGGGCGAGGATGCTCGGGCCGTAGTCGTCGCGATCCAGCACGTGCGCGGGGGCGAGCCGCAGCACACGGAAGAACGCGTCCTCGGCGTCCGTGCTCCCCTTCACCCGCGTCCGCACCACGCCCTCCGCCACCACCGCCGAAGTCCACAGGCTCCAGCGCCGCGGGCCGGGAGGGAGCCGCGCGATGTCCGCCTGCAGCACCTCGAGCCGGCCGAGCGCCTCAGCGTGACGTCCCGCGCCGAAGAGCTGCCGCGCCTCCGCCACGCCGCGCTCGAGCGCCTCCGGCGAGCGCGCGGGCCCACGTCCCAGCCTCGCGAAGAGAACGTCCTCCGCCACGAGCCTGACCGAACGCTCCCGGGCGAGCGGCGCCGACAGACCGCGCACCGCCGAGACCAGCTCCGCGTCGCGGCAGGCACCGGCGCCCACCACCGCCACACGGGGTTCGGCGGCGGCGAGCGTCCCCCACAGCGACGCCGCGAAACACAGAGCGCGGATTGCTTTCATGTCGTGGGGGCGATGGTAGCGTGACGCCCTCATCCCGCACAACCCGCGCTCCCTTGAAGGTGGAGGATGGCATGTGGCGAAGTGTCTCTCGCGCGCTACTCGGCGTGGTCCCGGTATTGTTCCTGGCGGCGTGTCCGCAACCTGCGCCCGTGGAGCCGGGCCCTGTCGAACCCGGTCCGGTAGAGCCCGGTCCGGTCGACCCTGAAGTGGAGCTGCCCGGTGCACCCAGGGTGGTCATCCTCTCACCGGACGAGGGCGAGATGCTCAGCGTGGAGCCGCTGACCATCACCTTCCGCGTGGAGGAGGGCAGCGCGCCCATCGTGAAGGTGGAGGCGAAGATCGACGGGCTCGGGTGGCAGCCGGTGTCCGAGGGCGAAGACGGAATCTGGATCTTCAACGCGGATACGCCGGCCTACGACAACGTTCCGCTGACGGCGAGGGTGCGTGTGGTGGACGCCGAGGAGCGGGAGACGGTGGCGGAGCGCGCCTTCCGTGCGGACACGCGCAAGCCCCGGTGCGAGCTCATCGATCCGCTCAACGGGCTCGTCGGCGGCGCAACGCCCACCGCGCTCCTCCGCTTCGATGCGATCGATGGCTCGGGCATCGCGTCCGGGCGCGTCTCGGTGGACGATGGCCAGACCTGGGTGGAGGGCACGGTGGTGGGCGAGGAGCTGCACTACGCGTGGCCGGTGCCGGAGGACGCGTTCTACCGCACCTACGTGCTGACGGAGGTGAAGGATCCGTACGGCCACACCTGCACCTGGCGCCACGAGGTGAAGGTGGACACGCGGCCGCCGCAGGTCACGCTGGTCGCGCCGGTGCCGACGGGCTCGCCGGTTCGCGCCGGTGGACCGCAGCAGACGGAGCTCGAGGTGCGCGTGACCGTGCAGGACGACGACACGCTGGCCTTCGTCACCGTGGAGCTCGACTTCGACGACGGCCAGGGCCCGCGGACGATGGAGGGCACGACCGAGCTGAGGACGCTCGCCGTGCCGCTGCCGCTCTCGGACCACGTGCTGCACCACGCGGAGATCGTCGCCGAGGACAGCTTCGGGAACATCACCCGGGTGCCGCTGGACGTGCTGGTGGATCGCGTGCCTCCGGTGATCGGCAGCGTGACGCCGGCGCCCGGCACGAAGCTCAACGCCGCCGCGATGGGCGGGCAGCTTTCGGTGATGGCGAGCTGGACGGCGACCGACGGCGATCCGAACCTCTCCCGCAGCGTGCGGACGATGGCCGGCCAGTGGATGGCGGTGACGACGGACCAGCTCGCGGTGATGGTCCCGCCCAACGCCAACGGCAGCGCGTACGACGTCTTCGTGCGCGCGGAGGACTCCTTCGGGAACAGGTCGGAGGTGCAGACGCACTTCTCGGTCGACGTCGTGCCGCCCCAGGTCGTGCAGTGGTCGCACGCGCACAACACGCGCATGCAGCCGCGCACGTTCGCGCTCGAGTTCAGCGAGACGGTCTTCTTCACGAACGGAGGCAGCGCCAGCAGCGCGATCAACGTCACGCCGCCGCCGGGCGGAGCCGGAACGTGGATCGGCAACGGCTTCGTGGTGCCGGGCCTGCAGGGCGACACCGTCTACACCGTCAGCGTGGCGGCGGGCGCGCTGGTGGACGGACACGGCAACCCGATCGGCGCCCTCACCCGTTCCTTCCACACCGAGCCGGTGGTGCCGGCCTCGGGCGCGACGCTGCTCACCGGCGTGCAGCGCTTCGAGGCGGCCTCGGACGAGGACGGCGTGGTCACGCTCGTGGTGGAGCGCTCCGGCGCGCCGCAGA
>CAZCWA010000588.1:0-1757 GCA_964502265.1 uncultured Myxococcaceae bacterium
CACGTCGCCGGGTAGTGGTCTTGCACGGGCCGTCCAGCCCATCAGCGAGCCGGTTTCTGGCGATGCGCGGTCGTTGATGTACGGCGCTCATCGAAGGACGGAGCGGAGGGCGATTCCCGCCTCCCGGGCGCTCGTGCGTCCGTCGGATGAAGGTGATCCGGAGCGTGCGGACACACGCCCCGGATCGGGCGCTCCGCGAAACGATTGAAGGCACGGAGCACCCGAGGAGTCGTACGAAGCGCGGTCGGCGTCAAGTCGTGGGCGGAGAAAGCGCCTTCTGCCGCAGAGGTTAGACCGGCTCGCTGCCCAGCCTGTGGCGCGGCCTCTCAACCGGTTGGGGCGGGGATGGTCGTCCAGGGCCACGGCGTGCGCGAGCGTCAGCTCCGGGGGCCGGACCTTCCAGGTGGCGCACCCGGGGTGCGGCTCGTTCAGGTGCGTCGATACCGCTGCGTCGCCTGCAGGGCGGTGACAACGGTGGGGCCGGCGGAGCTGCTGACGCGCCGGCTGTACTCGGCGTCGGCCATCGCGTGGTCGCTGGCGCTCTTCGGGCTCGCGCTGCTCTCGCCCCGCCACATCCGGTCGCTCGTCAGCCCCTGGCGCACCGTCGGTCCCACTGCCGCCGCGCGATGGACGACGCTCTCGCGCTGGTGCGTGGCGATTGCCGATGGGCGTCTGTTCACTTCGGTAGCGGCTCGGACGGCGCAGAGGCAGCGCCTGCGCAGTGTCGCAGAGGCTGCCGCGGCCGCGCTCGCCGCGCACGCGGTCCCTTCGCCGGAGCCGCCGCCGCTGACCGCCCTCGCGTTCCTCGGCGCCGCGCGCGCTCGTTGATGGGCGTCATCCGCTGCCGGCTCCAAGCACAGCAGCAAAGCCCGCCCACCCGACAGGCTCCCTCCTCCTCGCCCCGCCCCGGCGCGACGGTCGCGCTGCGTCCGCATTCCGCGGACGGCGAGAGGACGACGACCGACATGGACGAGTTGAAACCGAAGTCACACCACGAGGCGGTGGCGGTGTTCCGCCACGGGCTTCTGGGCGCGCTCACCCAGGCGCAGCTGGACCGCGGAGCGCTGCGCGAGGCGCTGCAGCGGCTGAGCGAGCAGAAGTTCCGGCCACCCGGCAGCAAGACGACCCGCGGCTTCTCGGTCGCCACGCTGGAGCGCTGGTACTACGCGTACCGCAAGCGGGGGCTGGAAGGGCTTGTGCCGCGGCCGCGCAGCGACCGGGGACGGGCGCAGGCGCTGACGCCCGAGCTGCGCACGCTCCTGCTCGACATCCGCCGCGAGTACCCGCATGCGTCGGTGCCGGTCATCCTCCGCACCCTCGTCGCCGACGGGCGGATGGAGGAAGGCGCTGCTTCCGCCACCACGCTGCGGCGCCTCTTCAAGGAAGCGGGGCTCGACCGTATCGGCCTGCGCGACGGCCAGAGCGGCAAGACGCGCCTGCGCTGGCAGGCCGAGCGCCCGATGGCGCTTTGGCACGGCGACGTCTGCCACGGCCCATCGCTCAAGGTGGACGGCAAGGCTCGCCCGCTGCGCATCCACGCGCTGCTCGACGACGCCTCCCGCTACGTCGTCGCGCTCGAGGCCCACCACACCGAGCGCGAGGTCGACATGCTCGGCCTCTTCGTCCGCGCCCTGCGCCGCCACGGCAAGCCGGACGCGCTCTACCTCGACAACGGCTCGACCTACCGCGGCGATACGCTGGCCACCGCGTGCGCGAGGCTCTCTGTCTCGCTGGTCCACGCGAAGCCCTACCAGCCC
>CAZCWA010000588.1:1857-2991 GCA_964502265.1 uncultured Myxococcaceae bacterium
GCGACTTCGACGAGGCCGCGCTGCGCGAGGCGCTCACCGTACGCACCCGCCGCCGCGTCCGCCGCGACACCACCGTGCGCATCGACGGACAGGACTGGGAGCTTGCCGCAGGCCACCTCACCGGCCGCATCGTCACCCTCTGCCAATGCCTCGTGGACGTCACCGAGCGCCCCTGGGTGGAGTTCGAGGACAAGCGTTACGAGGTCCACCCCATCGACCCGGTGAAGAACGCGAAGCGGTCACGCTCGACCCGCCGCGCCCTCTACGACGAGACCGCGCCGCGCCACACCGCCTTCGACCCGCCCCGCGCGCTGCTCGACCGCGCCACCGGGCGCAGGCAGCGCGCGGCCGGAGGTGAGCCATGACCGCTGCCTGGCTCGTCTCCTTCGGTCTGCGCGAGGCGCCCTTCTCCAAGGAGATTGGCGACGCGGACCTCTGGCTGCCGTCGTCGAAGACCGCGCTCGTCGACGAGCTGTGCGAGGCGCTGGCGCAGCGCGCCTCGGTGGCGCTGGTCGGCGAGCCCGGTGTCGGCAAGACGTGCGTGCTGCGCGCGCTCCGCCACCGCCTCCCCGCCCAGGGCTTCCGGCTCACCTACTGCCACAACGCCACGCTCGGGCGGCGCGACTTCTACCGCCAGCTCTGCCTCGCCCTCGGGCTCAAGCCCTCCGCCACCGCCGCCGCCGTCTTCTTCTCGGTCACGACGCACATCGAGGAGCTGGGCCACGAGCGACTGCACCCCGTCTTCCTCCTCGACGAGGCCCACCTGCTGCACCAGGACGTGCTCGACCACCTGCACATCCTCCTCAACTACCAGTGGGACTCGCGCGCGCTCCTCTCGCTTGTGCTCGTCGGCCTGCCCGAGCTCGAGGACCGCCTCTCCCGGCGGCACCACCGCTCGCTGTACTCCCGGCTGCACACACGCCTGCGCATCGACCCGCTGACGCCGGAGGACACCGCCGAATACCTCCGCGTCCGCCTCGCACGCGCGGGCTGCGACCGCGAGGTCTTCTCCGCTGATGCTGTCGCCATGCTGCACGAGGCGGCGTCAGGCGCGCTGCGCGACGTGGACCGGCTCGCCACCGCTTCCCTCCGGGAGGCGGCTCGCCGGAAGAAGAAGCTCGTCGAGCGGGACGT
>CAZCWA010000589.1:0-2971 GCA_964502265.1 uncultured Myxococcaceae bacterium
ACGCGGAGCTCGAACGGTTCGCGCAGGAGGCGATCGCGCGCGACCCCACGCTTCTCGGCTACGTGTGGCAGGGCCGCCAGTACGAGGGCCTCAACTGCAACGTCTTCGAAGCGCTCTGGGGCCACGGGGGCGAGGCGCTGGACGCGGAGAGCGGGCGGCTCGCGCTGCAGACCGAGCCGATGCGTGATGCGCTGGGCTACCTGCAGCGGCTGGTGAACAGCGGGGTCTCGCCGCCGCAGGTGACGTCCTACGCGGAGGAGGAGGCGCGGCGCGTGTTCCAGTCCGGGCGCGCGGTGTTCATGCGCAACTGGCCCTACGCGTGGGCGGAGGCGCAGCGCGAGGACTCGCCCATCCGCGGCAAGGTCGGCTTCGCGCCGCTGCCCTCGGTGGATGGGAAGCCGGGCGCGGGGACGCTCGGCGGGTGGCAGCTCGCGGTGAACGGACACGTCTCCGGGGAGCGCAAGCGGCTCGCCTCGGAGCTGGTGCGTCACCTCACCTCCCTGGAGGCGAACGTGGTGATGGCGGTGCACTACGGCCGCAACCCTCCCAGGCGCGCGGCCTACGCACACCCGCGGATCCGGGAAGAGGCCCCCTTCATCGCCGACCTGCTCCCGGCAGTGGAGGCCGCCCGCCCGAGGCCGGTGACGCCCTGGTACATGCTCGTGACCGACGTGCTGCAGGGCGAGTTCTCCGCCGCGATCAGCGACATCCGCGAGCCCGAGACCGCGCTGCGCCGGGCCCAGCGATTGTCGGACCACCTGATGGGGACGGAGCCGTGAACGCGCGTAAACCTCGCCACGGAAGCGAGGCCTCCGAGCGCCGGCAGGCACTGCTGATGGTCGCGCCTGCCGTGCTCACGCTGGTGGGGGTCGCGCTCTATCCCATCCTCGCCGCGGTCTGGCTGAGCCTGCGCCGCGTGGTGCTCGTCTTCCGCGAGGACCACTTCGTCGGCTTCGACAACTACCTCTTCCTCATGAGCGACCCGCGCTTCTGGCAGGCGCTGGGGAACACCGCGTACTTCACCCTCGTCGCCGTCTCGATCGAGGTCCTGCTCGCCCTGCCGCTCGCGCTGCTGCTCAACGCGGCCTTCCCCGCGCGCGGCGTGTTCCGGGCCGCCGTGCTCATCCCCTGGGCGATTCCAACCGTCGTCTCCGCGCGGCTGTGGGCGTGGTTGTTCAACCCGGACTTCGGTCTGGTGAACCGCGTGCTCTCTGCGATCGGTGACGGCGCTGCGCCCAACTGGCTCGGCTCCCCCGCGCTCGCGCTGCACGCGGCGATCGTCGTCGACGTGTGGAAGACCACGCCCTTCGTCGCGCTGCTGCTGCTCGCGGGCCTGCAGACGATCCCGCCCGACCTCTACAAGGCCGCGCGCGTGGACGGCGCCTCGGCCTGGCGCGCCTTCCGCTCCATCACCCTGCCGCTGCTCAAGCCGGCGCTCCTGCTCGCGCTGCTCTTCCGCACGCTGGATGCCTTCCGGGTGTTCGACGCCATCTACGTCCTCACCGAAGGCGGCCCCGGCAACGCCACCGAGACCCTCTCCATCTACGCCTACAAGGTGCTGATGCGCTCCGGCGACTTCGGCTACGGCTCCACGCTCGCGGTGGTCACCTTCCTCTGCGTGGGCGCGATCTCGCTCGTCTACATCCGGCTGCTCGGACGCGAGGAGGCACGGCGATGAAGGGGAAGTGGGCCACCGGGCTCGGCGTGTTGGCGTTCCTCACCTTCTTCATCGGCCCCTTCCTCTGGCAGGCCCTCACCTCGGTGTGGCCCGAGCAGGAGCTGACCGAGCCGTGGCCCTCGCGCCTCACCTTCGACAACTACGCGGCCGTCTTCGGCGAGCGCGGCTTCGGGCGCGTCGTCTTCAACTCGATGGCGGTCGCGTTCGGCACCACGCTCTACTGCCTCGTGGTCGGCTCGGCGGCGGCCTTCGCGCTGGCGAAGCTGCAGTTCCCCGGACGCAACCTGCTGCTGATGCTCGCCCTGGGGATCTCCATGTTCCCGCCCATCGCCACCGTGAGCCCGCTCTACCTGGTGCTGCGCGGGATGGGACTGCTCGACTCGCTGGCGGGGCTGGTGCTGCCGTACGCGACCTTCGCGCTGCCGCTCACCTTGTGGATCCTCACCTCGTTCTTCCGCCAGATCCCAGACGAGCTCTACCGCGCCGCGCGCGTGGACGGGTGCACGCCCTTCATGGCCTTCCGCAAGGTGCTGCTGCCGCTCGCCGCACCGGGGATGGGCACCACCGCGATCCTCGTCTTCATCTTCTCGTGGAACGAGTTCCTCTACGCGCTCACCTTCCTCTCCGCGCCCGAGCGCCGCACCATCCCGGTCGCGATCAGCCTCTTCGCCACGGACTTCCGCGATCCGTGGGGACAGGTCGCCGCCGCCTCCGTCGTCGCAACCCTGCCGCTGGTGCTCCTCACGGTGGCGTTCCAGCGGCGCATCGTCAGCGGGCTCACCTCGGGCGCGGTGAAGGAGTAGGTGACGGAGATGGCGACCTTGACGCTCGAGCGCGTGGGCAAGACGTACCGGGGCGGGGTGGACGCGGTGAAGGCCGTCTCCTTCGAGGTCGCGGACGGCGAGTTCGTCTCCCTGGTGGGCCCTTCCGGCTGCGGCAAGTCCACCACGCTCTCGCTCATCGCGGGGCTGGAGACACCGTCACGCGGACGCATCCTCATCGACGGCCGCGAGGTCAACGCGCTCTCCCCGCGCGAGCGCGACATCGCGATGGTCTTCCAGAGCTACGCGCTCTATCCGCACATGGACGTGCGGCGGAACCTCGGCTTCCCGCTCGAGCTCTCCGGCATGTCACGCGCGGACATCGACCAGCGGGTGGCGGAGACGGCGGAGCTGCTCGGGCTCGCCGGACTCCTCGCGCGCCGTCCAAAGGAGCTCTCGGGCGGGCAGCGTCAGCGGGTGGCGCTGGGACGCGCGCTGGTGCGCAGGCCGAAGCTCTTCCTCTTCGACGAGC
>CAZCWA010000590.1:0-2963 GCA_964502265.1 uncultured Myxococcaceae bacterium
CCATGGTGAACATCCAGCTCGAGTGGACCCCGAACCCCAGCACCCTGAAGTACGTCGTGGACCGGCAGCTTCTGCCCCGGGGCGCGGTGAACTTCACCGACAAGGAGAAGGCGAAGGCCACCTCCCCGCTGGCCGACAAGCTCTTCGGCATCGCCGGCGTGGTGGGCGTGATGGTCGGCACCAACTTCGTCACCGTCACCAAGGGGGACGAGGGCGAGTGGGACGAGCTCAACGACGGCGTGATGCAGACCCTGGACGGGCACCTGTCCTCGGACGAGCCGGTGATGAGCCCGGACTGGGCGCCGCCCACGGTGGCCGCCGGCGGCGAGGTGGAGTCGCGCATCCGCGAGCTTCTGGACCTGGAGATCCGCCCGGCGGTGGCGCAGGACGGCGGGGACGTGACCCTGGAGCGCTTCGAGGACGGGGTGGCCTACCTCCACATGCTGGGCTCCTGCTCCGGCTGCCCGTCGTCGACGATGACGCTGAAGATGGGCATCGAGACGCGCATGCGCGAGCTCATCCCGGAGGTCCAGGAGGTCGTTCCTGTCTGACGCGCGCCGCAGCGTGAAGGGTGGGCGGGTGCGCAAGGAGCTCCTGCCCAACCAGTCGCCTGCGCTGCTCCGCGAGCTGCACCTGCTGACGCGCACCGGCGACCTCAACGCGGACGCCCTGCGCAAGCTCAAGCAGGTGAACCACCTCGTGGGGCTCTTGACGCCGGCGCTGGAGGACGTGTTCGCGCGCTACGAGCAGCCGGTGGTGGTGGATGCCGGCAGCGGCAACGCGTACCTCGCGTTCGTGCTCTACGAGCTGTTCTTCAAGGACGCGGGCAAGGGCGAGCTGGTGTGCGTGGAGGGGCGGGACGAGCTGACGCAGCGCGCGCGCGAGCGGGCGGAGCGGCTCGGCTTCTCCCGCATGCGCTTCGTCACCGCGCGGCTCGACGAGGAGCGGGCGTGGCCGGAGCGCATCCACCTGCTCACCGCGCTGCACGCGTGCGACACGGCGACGGACGACGCGCTCTGGGCCGCGCTGCAGCGGAAGGCGGACCACGTGGCGGTGGTGCCGTGCTGTCAGGCGGAGGTCGCGCAGCAGCTCAAGGAGCGGCGCGCCGAGGTGAAGGGCCCGATGTCGGAGCTCTTCTCCCACGCGTGGCACCGGCGCGAGTTCGGCTCGCACCTGACCAACGTGCTGCGCGCGCTGGCGCTGGAGAGCCGCGGCTACCAGGTGACGGTGACCGAGCTCACCGGCTGGGAGCACTCGTTGAAGAACGAGCTCATCCTCGGGCGGAGGGTGCACCGCGAGAGCCGCGAGGCGAAGGCGCGCCTGCAGTCGCTGCTGGAGGAGACGAAGGTGGAGCCGAAGCTCCTCCGGGCGCTCGAGGCTGCCGGGGCGGCTACCACGACTCCCGCTTCACCTTCGCCTTGAGGTCCACGCCGAGCTCGTGGAGCTGCTCGAGGGTCCGCTCGAGGAAGCGGGGCTCGGCGGGGATCTTCGTCTCCAGCGCCTTTCGCCGCTCCCACGCGGTGATCGCCGGGCCGCACACGTAGAAGAGCGCCTGCTGCGGCTCGGGGATGAACTCCTTCAAGAGCTCGAGACCGATGCGCCCGCGGCGGACGCGGATGTGCGCGTCATGGTTCTCGAAGTACGCCGGATCGTTCTCGCGCGTGAGCGTGTGCACCAGCGTGAGGCGCTCGGGGAAGTCGCGCGCCAGCGTGTGCAGCTCGTCGCGGTAGGTGATGTCCGCCCACGTCTTGTTGGAGAAGATCACCGTGTGGCGGAGCGTGTGTCCGCGGCGCAGGTCCTCCTTGAGGATGGAGAAGTTCGGCACCACGCCGGAGCCGGCGACCAGGTGGACGATGTGGTCCGTCTGCGACGCGGCGTCTTCCGGGAGCACGTAGGCGCCGGTGAACCCGGTGACGGTCATCCGCGCACCCACGTGCAGCCCGTGCGCGAGCAGCGGGGAGACGAGGGGCGGGTAGGGCGTCACGCCCGAGACGTAGTGCTCCTCCTTCACCGTGATGGCGATGAAGGGCTCGTGCGGGGCGGAGGCGATGGAGTAGGCGCGCGGCTGCTCCTTCCGCTTCTTCAGATCTTCGAGGTACGCGGTGAAGCGCCCGAGCGCGGGGAACTGCTGCGGCGCGATGTTGAGGAACTGCCCGGCCTTGTAGTCGAGCCGCTCGTTGCCGGTGAAGAACACCAGGGTGACCGTGTCCGGCGTCTCGCGGATCACGCGCGACACCATCACCTCGAAGGGGCGGATCTTCCTCGCAGACGCTGCCATGGGCGTGGCTCTAACACGCGCGCAGAGGTAGATCATCGCCCGCGCAGGCGGGGCGCCGGCCGGAGTGACCCGTGCGCCGACCCACCTTGTCCTCCACGCACGACACGACGTTTTTCGGACGCGCGCGCGAGCTCGCTGCGCTGGGGGATCGGCTGCGGGGTGGCGCCCGGCTGGTCACGGTGCTCGGAGCGGGTGGCGTGGGCAAGACGCGCCTCGCGCTCGCCCATCTTTCGCGAGAGGCGCCGGGGGCCATCGCGTGCGATCTCTCCAGCGCGCGGACGGAGGGGGACGTCACCCGGATGGTCGCGCAGGCGCTGGGTGTGTCCGTGGAGTCCCCGGATGCGCTGGACGCCGCGCTCGTCGATCGCCCGGTGCGTCTGCTGCTGCTCGACGATTGCGAACGCGCGATCGAAGCGGTCGCGGCATGCGTGGGGCGGTGGCTGCAGGCGGCGCCGCGGCTGCAGATCCTCTGCACCAGCCGGATGGCGCTCGGGCTGTCCGGGGAGTGGCGGTTGCTCCTGGAGGGGTTGGCGCCGGAGGAGGCGCAGGCGCTCTATCGCGCGCGGGCGCTGCAGCGCGGCGTGACGCTGGAAGGAGGTTCGGCCAGCGCGCTGGGGGAGCTGGTCGAACGGCTGGATCGTCTGCCACTCGCGATCGAACTCGCAGCGGCGCGCGCGCCCGTGCT
>CAZCWA010000591.1:0-2952 GCA_964502265.1 uncultured Myxococcaceae bacterium
GCTGCGCGCGCTCGCGGAACACACGGGCTACGTGGAGGCGAACCTCGAGGACCGGGGCGTCACGCCCAACAACCACCTGCTCGCGGATCTGGTGGGCCTCCTGGTGGTGGGCACGCTCTTCCCTTCGTTGCCCGGCGCCGCGGCGCGGGCGCAGATGGCGGTGCGCAGGCTGCGCGAGCAGATCCCGCTTCAAGTCGGCCTCGACGGCGTCTCCTTCGAGGACTCCACCGGGTACCACCGCCTCGTGGCCGAGCTGTGCGTGCTCGCGCGCCTCTTCGCGCAGGCGGGCGAGTGGCAACTGGGCGAGCGGGTGGAGACGCTCACCCACGGGCTGCTCTCGGTGGGGGCGCGGATGTGCTCGGAGGAGGGGCTCGCGCCGCAGTTGGGCGACAACGACTCGGGGCGCGCGTTGCCCTTCACCGAGCGCGCAAGCCTCGACCACGCGTACCTCGGGCACCTGGGGGCGGTGATGTTCGAGGACCCGTCGCTCAAGCCGCCGGGCGTGCCCTTGTGCGCGGAGGCGGTGTGGCTCTTCGGCGAGGAGGGCGCGCGGGTGTGGGCGGGGCTCGACGCGTGCTACCGGCCGGGCTCCTTCAGCGCAGTCGGCGGCGGGGCGAACGTGCTGCGTGGCGGCGGCGGCTTCGTGGCGGTGGCCGCAGGCCCTCGCGGACAGGCGGGCACCGGCGGGCACAGCCACAACGACCGGACCTCGTTCGAGCTGCACGTGCACGGCGAGCGCGCGATCGTCGATCCCGGCAGCCCCGTCTACGTGCGCGACGCCGCGGTGCGGAACGCGTACCGCTCGAGCCTGTCGCACAACGCGGTGGTGGTGGACGGCGAGGAGCAGTCCCCGTTCGATCGCACGCGGCTCTTCGCCCTGCCCGAGGGCGCGCACTGCCGGGTGGAGCGGGTGGAGCTGGGCGAGCGGGTGGACACGCTCTCGTGCGTGCACCGCGGCTACGAGCGCCTGGCGCAGCCGGTGACGGTGCGGCGGGTGCTCACGCTGCACAAGGACCTTCGCGCGCTGCGCGTGGACGAGCGGCTGGAGGGAGAGGGGCGCCACCTGATGCGGGTGGGGCTGCTCCTTCCCGACGCCGAGGTGCGGCTGCGAGGCCCGCGCGGCGAGGAGCGGACGCGGGCTTCGGCGGTGCTGGAGGACGCGCGGCTGGACGAGTCCCTGGCGGTGGAGCTGGGCCCGCGCGACGCGCCTCGCGCGACGTTGATGGTGGAGGCCGGGATCGAGGTGGCGCTCGAGGAGGCGATGACCTCGACGGGCTACGGCGAGGAGGTCCCGGCGGTGCGGATCGTTTTGACGTGGCAGGCGCAGATGCCCGCGCACACGCGCTGGGTGGTGCTCTGGGACAACAAGAGGGGGGCAGCATGCGAGTGATGGTGAGCCCGCTGGTGGAGCGGATCAGGAGACGCGAGGCGAAGGTCGGGGTGGTGGGGCTGGGCTACGTGGGGCTGCCCCTGGGCATCGCCTTCGCGGACGCGGGCTTCGGCGTGGTGGGGATCGACGTGGACCCGCGCAAGCTGGAGCGGCTGGAGAAGGGGGAGAGCTACATCAAGCACATCCCCGGCGAGGAGGTCCGCAAGGTCACCTCCAGCGGGAAGCTGCAGGCCACGAGCGACTTCGCCCGCGCGGCCGAGCTGGACTGCATCGTCATCTGCGTGCCCACGCCGCTGACCAAGGCGCGCGAGCCGGACATGACGTACGTGATCGAGACGGGGAGGGCGCTGGCGAAGCACGTGCGCAAAGGCCAGCTCTTCGTGCTCGAGTCGACCACCTGGCCGGGCACCACCGAGGAGGTGCTCAAGCCGCTGCTCGAGGAGAGCGGGCTGCGCGCGGGGGTGGACTTCCACCTCGCCTTCAGCCCCGAGCGCGAGGATCCGGGGAACGCGAAGTTCAACACGCGGACCATCCCGAAGATCGTGGGCGGGTATTCGCCCGCGTGCCTCGAGGCCGCGCAGGCGCTCTACGGCAGCGCGCTGGAGAAGACGGTCCCGGTCTCCAGCACGCAGGTCGCGGAGATGAGCAAGCTTTTGGAGAACATCTTCCGCTGCGTGAACATCGCGCTGGTGAACGAGCTGAAGATGCTCTGCGACCGGATGAACGTGGACGTGTGGGAGGTGATCGGCGCCGCGTCCACCAAGCCGTTCGGCTACATGCCGTTCTTCCCGGGGCCGGGGCTGGGCGGGCACTGCATCCCCATCGACCCGTTCTATTTGACGTGGAAGGCGCGCGAGTACGAGTTCCAGACGCGCTTCATCGAGCTGGCCGGTGAGGTCAACGTGCAGATGCCGCTCTACGTGGTGCAGCGCACCATGGAGGGGCTCAACCGGCACAAGAAGAGCATCAACGGCTCGCGCCTGCTGGTGCTCGGCGCCGCCTACAAGAAGGACGTGGACGACGTGCGCGAGAGCCCGTCGATGCGCGTGATGACCCTGCTCAAGGAGCGCGGCGCCGAGGTCGACTACCACGACCCCTGCGTCCCCCAGGTCCGCGCCGAACACGGCTTCGCGTGGAACATGCAGTCCGTGCCGCTCACCGCGGAAGGGATTCGCTCCTACGACGCCGTGCTGATCCTCACCGACCACTCGGGCGTGGACTACGGCTGGGTGGTGGAGAACGCCCAGCTCGTCGTCGACACGCGGAACGCCACCAAGGACGTGCCGCGGGGGCGGGAGAGAATCCTCAAGGCGTAGGCCGCGTGCCGCACCGCGCCGGTTCCGGGGGAAGGGAGGGGCCCCCGGAGCCGGCGTTCGTGCGTCCGGGCGCCGCAGGCACCAGCCTTGAGACATGGGCCACGACGACCTCCTTCAGCGCATCTCCGTGGACCCGACCGTGTGCTTCGGCAAGCCGTGCATCCGGGGCCACCGCGTCTGGGTGTCCCTCGTGCTCGACTGGCTGGCGAGCGGGAAGAGCATCGAGGACGTGCTGCAGGAGTACCC
>CAZCWA010000592.1:0-2917 GCA_964502265.1 uncultured Myxococcaceae bacterium
CCACCGTCGCCTTCGGTGGTCAGGAGGCGCTCCCGGACTTTGACCACCTCCCGGCGTCGGAGGGGGCGCTGCTGCGGCATCGCGCCGAGCAGCTCCTGGAGATCCCGCGCGAGAAGCGCATCCCGCTGCTGATCCACGAGCTGAAGCGGCGCATGGCCGTGCAGCGTTCGCAGCTGCTGAGCGCCGAGCCGCAGGCACTCGCAGCGCTGCTCGCCTCGGAGCGGCAGGCGGTAGCCGAGGTCGTGTTGCGCGCGCTTCCGGCCTCGCATGCCGAGCAGGTGCGGGCCCTCCTTCCCCCGATCACGGTCAAGCTGCAACGCGAGGTGCGGCCGGACGTGATCAACGCCGTCCGCTGGAAGCTCGAGGCCCGGCTGGCCCAGTCTGCCGCCCACCTGCCACTGCGCTTCGTGGACGTGCTCCTCTTCGAGCCTCGGGATCATTACGGCCTCTGTGATCGCCTGGGCGCACGTGCGCTCGCGACCGCGGTGGCGGGGCTCGCGGAGGAAGCGCGCGCGACCTTCGACGCCGGCCTCACCCCTGATCAGCGGGCGCTGACCGACGCCGCGGCAGACCTGGTGCGCGCACGGGCTCTGAACCCCGAGGATGCGCAGGAGCTCATCTCCATCCACCAGGGCGAGGGGACCAGCGGCGATGCGCTCAGAAGCGCCGGAGCCCAGCGGCTCGCACGGGCCTGCATCGCACAGTCTCCGGAGCTCGCTGCGCGTCTGCTGGAGAAGCACCGCGGCACCTTCGGTCAGATCTTCATGCACTGGGTGCGTGAAGAACGTGCGCGGGCGCGGCCCGGCGACGGCGGGCGGACCGAGGTGCTCGCCGAACTCGAGGCGATGGTGCGGGAGGGGGTGGCGGATCGCCCCCTGCGCGCGCCGCCCCGGAAGGTGAAGACGGCGACGCCTCCGCCGGCCCCGCCGGGTGAACCGCGCCGTGATCCGGACGCCAGAGGTGCCTCCACGCCGAGACGGCCATCTGCGCCGGGGCTGGTGGTGGGTGCGCCCCCGGCGGCCGATGCGGTGGCGGATCCCCGTGCCGAGCGCCGTCGCCCGACCATGGACGGTCCCTCGCCCCGACGAACCGGCGAAGGGGAGGCCGTCTTCCGTCCCCGTGCCGGCGCGCCCACGGGAAGCCGTCCCGAACGCACCGCCGAGCCCGCCCGGGCCCGGGGGAGCGGACAGCGCCCGGAGCTTCGGCCCGGACGACGGGATGAGCCCTCCCGCCCGAGGATCACCGGCGCCCTGCCGGAGGCGCGTGAACCACGGAAGGACGAAGGGCGGCCGCGGGGCCCCGCCGCGCCCACCGAGGCACGTGAGCTGCGCAGGGATCGCCGCGAGGGCGAGGGCCGCCCCCGGGTGACCGGCGCCGTGCCCGAGGCTCGGGAGCCCAGATCGGAGCGTCGGGATGAGGACGCCCGTGCCCGTCCTCCCGCTGTGGATCCGGATGGCCGCCGGGATCGCCGCGCGGACGATCGTCGACCGCGGGTGACCGGCGCGGTCCCGGAGCTGCGACAGGATCGGGGTGACGAGGTCATCCGTCCCAAGGTGACCGGCGCGATCCCGGAGATCCGCGCGGGCGTACGGGACGAGGCTGCCCGCCAGCGCGCCGAGCCTGAGGCCCTCAAACCGGTGACCTCCCCGGCGCGACCGCGGGTCACCGGGGCCGTGCCCACGCCCCGGCGACCCACCGGCGAGCGTCCAGATGGCGTCGCCCCCGACGCCAACCGTGGGTTGCGTCCGGCGACGCCGCCGGGAGGAAACGGCTCGGCGCCGCGGCCTCTCAAGAGGGACGCATCCGGTGCGCCCCTGGCGCGCGGCCCCAGAAAACCGGGAGGCGGCGCGAAGTTGCGCGCCCAGGAGCTGCGGGCGACGCCCGGCCCACGTCGAGCCGACGCTGCGGACGGTCTGGCCCGCCCGTTTCCGACCGGGCGTCCCCGGTTGGGGGTGGCGCGGACGCCGCTCCCTCCGCCCCCCGAGAAGGAGCCCTCGGTGGCCGGGCCTCCGCCCCCGCGGCGCGATCCCATCGCCGAACGTGCTGCACGCGCCGGAGGTGCGGTCAGCATCCACGCGCGGGCCCCCGCCGCAAAACCCAGGGATGCCTCGCTTCCCCGCCCGAGGGGCAGCCGCAAAGGGCCCTCCCGCTGAGTGGACCAAGCCGTCGCGCCGGCGTCCGCGGATGCGTGTCCGGCCGCAGCGGGGGCAACCGACGTCCAAAGCGCGGGTCTCCGTGCCGGATGGGGTAGACTCACGGCTTCCCCATCGCGTTGAGGAGCCAGGTCTTCATGGCAGTCATCAAGGGTGATGCAACCGCGGCAGCGCAGGTCGAGCGGGAGCGGACCACCGCCCGACCGCAGCGATCCGGTGGCGTCGTCAACGCCGAGGTCTACGACGCCAAGCAGCAGGCCCAGGCGATCATCGAAGAGGCCCAGAAGAAGGCCGCGGCCATCGTGCATGCGGGGCAGACGGAGCGGGAGCGCATCCGCGACGAAGCCCGTCAGCAGGGGCGTCAGGAAGGGCTGGCTCAGGTGAGCGAGCACATCCTCCGCGCGAAGATGCAGGCCCGGGAGGTCGTGGAGGCCGCGCAGAAGGACATCCTGACGCTGGCGGTTCAGGTCGCCGAGAAGATCATCGGCCACCACATCGAGACCGAGCCGGAGATCGTCGTGGACATCTGCGCCACCGCCGTGGAGACGCTGCGGACGGTGCGGCACATGGTGCTGCGGGTGAACCCTGCGGACGCCGCCGTGCTGCGCAACAACACCAAGCGCTTCATGGAGGCGCTGGGGCGCTCCGTGGAGGTCTCCATCAAGGAGGATCCCGAGGTGGAGAGCGGGGGCTGCGTGGTGCAGACCGAGTTCGGCACCCTCGACGCGCAGCTCAAGACGCAGTTCGAGATGCTCCGCAACCTG
>CAZCWA010000593.1:0-2917 GCA_964502265.1 uncultured Myxococcaceae bacterium
TCGGCTACGAAGCGCAGCTCGACCGCGACGAGTGGGTGCTCGTGGGCGACTTCGGTGCGGGGACCAGCGACTTCACCTTGATGCGGCTGGGGCCTTCCCGCCGCGGCGCGAGCGACAGGCGCGAGGACGTCGTCGCTTCCGGCGGCGTCTACGTGGGCGGTGACAAGTTCGACGCTGCGATGGTGGAGCACCGGCTGCTCCCGCGGTTCGGCGAGGGCGCGACCTTTCTCGCGGGAGCGACGAGCACGCGGCCGCTCCCGCTGCCAGTGTGGATGCCGAGACGGGTGCTCGCGTGGCACGAGCTGATGCTCCTGCGCGAGCGCAGCACGCTGGAGTTCCTGCGCGGGGCCGTGGATACGTCTGACCGGCCGCGCGACGTGGAGAACCTCTTGCGGCTCGTAGAGGACAACCTCGCGTTCCACCTCTACAGATCGGTGGAGCGGGCGAAGCGCGAGCTGGGGACGCAGGACGAGGCGGTGATCCGGTTCGCCGAAGGGGACATCGAGCTGGAGGAGCGCGTCACCCGCACCGAGTTCGAGGCGTGGACCGCGCCCTTGCGCCAGACGCTGGAGGAGACCGTGGACGGGGTGCTCGCGCGCGCCGGCGGCGTCCAGCCGGACACCGTGTTCCTCACCGGCGGTACCTCGAAGATCCCGTCCGTGCGCGCGCTGTTCGAGCGGAGGTTCGGGGAGGGGCGGCTGCGATCGGGGGACGCGTTCACCTCGGTGGTCGCGGGGCTCGGGCGCGCGGCGGCCGGGCTCTGAGTTCACTCCATCCGGGGCAGGCGCTTCGTCTTCCGCCGATCGCCGATCTCTCGCGCTGGGACGCCGGCGACGATCGTCCACGGCGGCACGTCCTTCGTCACCACCGCGCCCATGCCCACCACCGCGTGATCGCCGATGGTCACCCCGTCGGTGACGCAGGCGTTGGCGCCGATCCACACGTCCTCGCCGATGGTGATCCCCTGGGATCGCACCGGCTGGTGGCGGATGGGACGGTCGGGCGCCATCTGGTGATCGAAGGCGTAGATCGCTGCTCCAGTGGCGATGCGCGTGCCGGTGCCGATCCGCACGCCCGCCGCGCCGCCGTCGATGCTCACCCGCGCGTTGAGGCTCACCTCGTCAGCCAGCGTCACCGGGCCATGCACGAAGACGTTCGCAGCGATGGTGCAGCGATCGGCGATGACGATGGGTCGGCCCGGTTCTGCGAAGAGACGGGCCTCGGGGGCGATGAAGCCGCCCTCGCCGATGCGGATCGTCTCCACCGCGCGGAGGTGATCCTGGACTGCGCGCTGCCAGGGCTCCGCCCACTCGAGGTGCTTCGGCTTCAGCGCGAACCAGAGCCACGGCATCCACGAGAGCCTGAGCTTGTGCTGCTCCCTCAAAGCCTCGTCGCGATCCATGGGCGCGCAAGATAGCGTGCGCCGCATGATCCGCATGGGCGAAGGCGCGCGACCGACGGTGCTGCTGCACGGGTTCCTGGGACAGGCGAAGAACCTCCGGACGATCGCGCAGAGGTGGTCGGACCGGGACCCGTCGAGGACCTTCCTCCTGCTCGATTTGCCGGGACATGGGCCGGATGGGCCGCCGCTCCGGGACGACATGGATCTGCGGGCGATGGGGCGGGACGTTCTCTCCCGCGCGCGCGAGGCGGGGCTGGAGGGACCGCTGGACCTCGTGGGGCACTCGCTGGGCGGTCGCGTGTCCCTGGCCGCTTCGCTCGCAGAACCGGAGGCGGTGGCGCGCGTGTCCATCCTCGACATCACCCCGAGCCCCATCCCGACCGAGGAGGCGGAGAGCCACTCGGTGCTCCAGCGGTTGCGCCAGGCGCCGGACGGAGTGGCCGATCGCCGCGAGCTGCGGGACTTCCTCCTCGGGACGAAGCTCTCGGTGGGGCTGACGGACTGGCTGATGATGAACGTCGACGAGCGCGATGGCCGCTACCACTGGCGCTTCGATCGCGAGGCGCTCCAGAGGCTCCACCTGCGCGTGAACCCGGAAGACCTCTGGGCCGCGATCGAACGTCCGGGGGCGAAGGTGCAGTGCGTCCGCGGCGGCCGGTCGAAGTACGTGAGCGACGAGGACGTGGCGAGGATGGAGCGCGCGGGCTGCCCGGTCATCACCATCCCCGGCGTCGGGCACTTCCTCCACGTGGAGGCGATGGACGCGGTGCTCGAGGCGCTGACCCGGCACCACGCGCCCTGAGCGCAGGTCCTTGGCTCATGCGTGCTGGCGGCTTCCGTGGTACAGGCCGCGGCCTCGGACACCCGCATCAGGGAGGACAACGCGTGAGCGACAAGAACGTTCGGATCGAGAAGGACACCTTCGGCCCCGTCGAGGTCCCGGCAGACAAGCTCTGGGGCGCTCAGACGCAGCGGTCGCGTCAGAACTTCGCCATCTCCACCGAGCGGATGCCCATGGCGCTCGTCCGCGCGCTGGTGCTGGTGAAGAAGGCTGCCGCGATCGTGAACATGGAGAACGGCACGCTCAAGAAGGAGAAGGGCGAGGCGATCGTCAAGGCGGCGGACGAGGTGCTCGCGGGCAAGCACGACGACGAGTTCCCGCTGATCGTCTGGCAGACCGGCTCCGGCACGCAGACGAACATGAACTGCAACGAGGTCCTCGCCAACCGCGCCAGCGAGCTGCTGGGCGGCGAGCGCGGCGAGGCGCGCCTCGTCCACCCGAACGACGACGTGAACAAGGGCCAGAGCTCCAACGACGTGTTCCCCACCGCGATGAGCGTGGCGGCGGTGGAGGCGGTGCAGGAGCGCGTGCTCCCCGAGCTGCAGAAGCTCCGCGACGTGCTCCAGGAGCGGGCGGTGGCGTTCAAGGACGTGGTCAAGGTGGGCCGCACGCACCTGCAGGACGCGACGCGACCGGCCCTGACGTACTACGACGACACCTCCGGCGAACGCATC
>CAZCWA010000594.1:0-2916 GCA_964502265.1 uncultured Myxococcaceae bacterium
CCGGTCGCCCCCGCACCTAACGCCAGGTATTCGCCGCCGGTCCAATAGAGGGTGGTGTGCCGGGAGTGGAAGCCGGGTCGCGCGAAGTTGCTGATTTCGTACCTGCCGAGTCCCGCCGCACCGAACCCGTCCTCGATGGCGTGGGCCATGTCCACCACCACCTCGTCGGGCGGCAGGGAGATCTCCCCCCGTGCGAGCTGCTTGCCGAGAGGAACCTCCACGGCCAGGGCCTCACGCTCGAGGGTCAGCGCGTAGGCCGAGGCGTGCGTGGTCCCGAGCGCCACCGCGCGCGCTACGTCTTCGGTCACGTCCTCCAGACGCTGCCCCTGGACGCCGTAAATCAGATCCAACGACACGCTCGTGAAACCGGCTTCCTGCGCGGCGGCCACCGCCTGCACGGCCTCTGCGGCGGTGTGGCTGCGTCCCAGGGCGCTGAGCGTGGTCGCTGAGAAGCTCTGGACGCCCAGCGACAGGCGGTTGAAGCCCGCGCGCCGCAACGCGGGGAAGGCTGCGGCGTCGTCCGGCCCCGGATTGGCTTCGAGCGCGAGCTCGGCCCCCGGCGCGATCGGCATGCGCCGGTCAATCTCCTCCAGCAGCTTCCCGGCGAAGGTCGGCTCCCAGAGAGAGGGCGTTCCACCGCCGATGAAGACAGACTCCAGCGTGCGACCTTTCATCGACGGCCAACGCGCGAGGCGCAGGTCGAGCTCGGCGACCAGCGCCTCGAAGTACGCCTCGTGGGGAATGCGGGGAGCGACCGTCACCGCGAAGTCGCAGTAGGGACACCGCTGACGGCACCACGGGAAGTGGACGTAGAGCCCCATGCGGGAGGCCCGCACGCCGGTGAGCGCTTCAGGCGGCGGCAGCTTCGGGAGCACCGCATCCACCGGCGTGTTCATCGGCTGCCCGATTGCAGCTTGGCCACCAGCGTCTTGTAGGCCTGATCCCACTGACGGGCCTGCTCCTCGAGATCCTTGCGGACCTTGTGCTCGGCCTTGAAGGCCCGATCCCATTCACGCACCTGCTCCTCGAGCTCCCGTCGGGCCTGCGCGGCACCGGAGAGTCGCTGGTCGAGCCCGTCGGCGCGCTCGCGATGGCGCTGGATCTCCGCGCGCAGAACGCCGCGCTCGGCCTCGTCGCGGGCGATCTGCAGCTCCAGCTCGCGGATGCGCTCCTGCGCCTCTTCCAGCGCCCCCTCCTGGTCGGCCATCAGGACCTCCAGCTCGTTGGCGCGGGCCTGGCTGCCGCCGGCCCTTCCCTCCAACGCCTTGCGCCGGGTGCTCTCTTCCTCGAGCCGTGCGCTGAGCGCCTGTACCTGCCCCTCCAGCGCCTCCATCCGCCGTCGGTCGGTCTGCAGTTGTGCGGTGAGCTGGGCCTCGCGTCCACGCAGCGCCGCAACGTCATCGCCCTTGTGTGAGGCGAGGGCACGTTCGAGCTCGGCGGCCTTCCGCGCGGCGACCTCCAGGTGGACCATGCGCGAACGGGCTTCGGCCAGCTCGGCGCTCCGGGCCTCCAGCGCGCCACGGGCCTCCGCGAGCTGGGCTTCCAGTTGCGCCACACGTCCCTCGATGGTGGGCGCCCGATCCCGGCTCCCCTGCAGCTCGAGCTGCAGCGCGCTCAGCCGGGCCTGGGCTGCGGCGAGCTCCGCGGCCAACGCGGTGTTGCGATCGAGCTGTGCTGAGAGCTGCTCTTCCAGCGCCTCGGCGTGGGCCGCGCGGGGACGCATGGCCGCCAGCTCCGCGCTCAGATCGCCCTCGGCCATCTCCCGCTTCGACAGCTCGGCGCGGACCTGGAGGAGCTGCGCCTCCGCTTCGGCCTCTGCCTCCTGGCTCTGGGCAAGGCGGGCCTCCATGCGCGCCACCTGCCCCTCGAGCTGGGCCACCGAACGCTCCAGCGCGGAGGCACGCCCGTCCTGTGTTCCGGATGCCGCCTGCAGTCCGCGCAGCTGCTCGCGACGCGCCTCCAACTGGGCCTCCAGCTCCCGCTGCCGCAATCCCGCGGCCTCCAGCGACGCTTCGAGCCGGGCCGCCCTGGCGGAGGCCTCCTGGTAGCGGCTCTCGGACTCGGCGAGGGCCGCGAGCTGCGCCTCCAGCCGCGCGATCTGCGCTTCGTGCGCGACGCGCTCGCTGGCCTCCAGGCCGGTTCCGGTGCGCGCCGCCTGCTGCTCGGCGAGCTGTCGCTGCATCGCCACCAGACGGCCTTCGAGTTCTCCCCGCTGCTGACGCTCACGGGCCAGGCTCACCTCGAGTTGCCGGTTGCGACCCTCGAGCTCGCCGCGGTCCACCGCCTCGGCGTCGCCGCCGGCCCGGGCCTCTTCACGTTCGGTCTTCAGCCGCGCCTGCAACGCCTGCAGCTCGATGGCCAGCTCCCGGCGCTGGGCGTCGGTGCGCTCGAGCTGCTCGGACTGTTGCGCGACCATCTCGGCCAGCTCGGCGCGCGCCTGCTCCGCATTGGCCAGGGTCCCCTGCAGCCCGCTGAGCTCGCGCATGAGGCGGGCCTCGAGCCCTTCGGCCTCCATGCGGTGGCGTTGCCATTCGGCGAGCCGTCCCGCCTGCTCCGCGTGGGCGGCCTCGGCCAGCTCGGCCCGGCGCACCGCCTCGTAAAGCTCGACCTCCAGACGTCGCAGCGCCTCCGCCGTCGCCTCGAGTTCCCCGTCGCGCTCCAAGCGGCCCACGCTCGAACCCTGCAGGGCGGCCTCGGCCTCGGCGAGCTGCGCCTCCAGCTCCCGGACCCGCTCCTCCAACGCACCGTCGACGTCGCCACGCGCCTGCGCTGCCTCGGCGCGCCTCGAAGCCTGTGCCCGTGCCTCGGAGAGCTCCGCGGTGAGCTGCTCCCGGCGCCGGACCTCCTCGGCCCGGGCCTGAGTCACCGAGGCGAGCTCGATGCCCAGCCGCTCCACCTCACGGCGCGCGCGCTCGA
>CAZCWA010000595.1:0-2884 GCA_964502265.1 uncultured Myxococcaceae bacterium
TACGAGCTGCTCCAGCTCCTCGCGCCGCCGCCGTCCTCGAACCTCTGCGTGGTGGGCGACGACGACCAGTCCATCTACCGCTGGCGGGGCGCGGACGTGGGCAACATCCTCGGCTTCCCGCAGCTCTACGCGGACGCGAAGGTGGTGAAGCTCGAGCAGAACTACCGCAGCGATCAGGCGATCCTCGATGCGGCCTACGCCGTCATCCGCCGCAACGCCCGGCGCATGGACAAGCGGCTGTGGTCGGAGCGTCCGCGCGGCGAACTCCTGCAGCTCCTCATCCTCCGTGACGAGCGCTCCGAGGCCCAGGAGGTCGCGCGCCGCATCCGGGAGATCCGCCAGGAGGGGTTGATCGACCCCGGGCAGATCGCCGTCTTCTACCGGACCCACGCGCAGAGCCGCGTGCTGGAGGAGGCGCTGCGGCTCGAGCGGCTGCCGTACACGCTGGTCAACGGCCGCTCCTTCTACGAGCGCGCCGAGGTGAAGGACGCGGCCTCGTATCTGCGCCTGATGGTGAACCCGCGTTCGGACGCGGACCTGTTGCGCGTCATCAACACGCCCACCCGCGGCATCGGGGACACCACGGTGCAGCGGCTGGCGGATTGGGCAGACCAGTCCGGGTTGAGCCTGTTCGAGGCGCTCGCCGACGCGGGTGAGCTCACCACGCTGCAGTCGACTGCGAAGAAGCGGCTGGCGGGCTTCCGCGAGCTGCTCGAACTGCTCACCGACATCGGCCGGCAGGCGCCGGATGCGGCCACCGCCGTACAGCAGATGCTGGAGGCAACGGGCCTGGTGCGCGCCTTCGAGCAGGAGGGAACGGACGAGGCGTACGGGCGCGCGGAGAACCTGCGCGAGTTCTACGGCGCCGCGCAGCAGTTCGACCTCGATCGCGCGGCGGCGCCTGCGCCCGGTCCCGAGGCTCTGGAGGTGGAGGTGCCGCCGGTGCAGGCGTTCCTCGAGCAGGTGAGCCTCGTGGGCGACGCGGACCAGGAGGTGGGCGAGGGCAGGGTGGCCCTGATGACGCTGCACGCCGCCAAGGGGCTCGAGTTCGACTGCGTCTTCCTCACCGGCATGGAGGAGAACGTCTTCCCCCACGCGCGCTCGCTCCATGAGGACGCGGACGAGGAGGAGATGGATGAGGAGCGGCGGCTCTGTTACGTCGGCTTCACCCGCGCGCGGCGCAGGCTCTTCCTCTCGCTGGCGCAGTCGCGTGCGCTCTTCGGCGAGCTGAAGTTCAACCCGCCCTCCCGCTTCATCCGCGAGGTCCCGAAGGAGCTCTTCGCCTTCGGCGGCGAGGGCGACGACGACGGCCACGATCGCGACGAGCGGCTCGCCCACGCCAACGTCTCGCGCACGATGTACGTGCCGCCGGTGAAGCGCCGTCCCCGCGCGGAGGACGAGGGCCCGGTGGTGGATCGCTCCTACGATCAAAGCACCCACTACGAAGGCGAGGACACCGGGCGTCCGCTGATCGGCCTTCGCGTGCGCCACGCCCAGTTCGGAGAGGGCAAGGTGGTCGCCGTGGACGGCGCAGGGCCCAACGCCAAGCTCACCGTGACCTTCCCCGGCGTGGGCCTGAAGCGGGTGATCGCCCGGTTCCTCACGCCGATCGGCTGAAGTGGGCCGCTCGCGCTGCACCCGGAGCCGTATCAGAGCGGGAAGGGCTCCATTGAACCGGGCATGACTTCGGCCCCGGTCTCGGCCTCGGCGTAGGCGGAGAGATCCCGCGGCAAGGTGACGGTGAAGGTGGAGCCTTCGTGGGGACGGCTCTCCAGCCGCACCTCGCCCTGCATGCGCCGCGCGATCTGACGGACGACCCACAGGCCCAGCCCGAGCCCGCCGTGTGAGTGCTGCGGCACCAGGCGCTCGAAGGGCTCGAACACGCGCGCGTGGTCCTCTTCGGGGATGCCGAGGCCGAGGTCCCGGACCGACAGCCGCACCCGATCGTCCTCCACCGCGAAGGTCAGTGTGACCGGCTGCCCCTCGCCGAACTTCAGCGCGTTGGAGAGGAGCTGGTGGAGCAGTTGCACGAGCAGCGCGCGGTCCCACACGCCCTCCACTGCAGGGCCCGGTTCGAGCTCCAGGGCTGTCTGCGTCGCCTCGAACGAGGGCCGGTGATGGTCCACGACCTCGCGCACCACCTCGTGCAGGTCCACCCGCTGCAACACCAGCGGCCGCCGGTGCTCGGAGATGGCCCGCGAGTCGAGCAGGCTCTCCACCAGCCGGGTGAGCCGCCACACCTGACGGTCCGCCGCGTCCACCGTCTGCCGCACCATCGGCGCGGGGACGAGCCGCCCGCTCTCCGTCACCGCCCGCAGCCGCTGGAGCTGGAGCTTGAAGGTGGTCAGCGGCGTCTTCAGCTCGTGCGCCACCATGTTGATGAACTCCTCGCGCGTCCGGGTGCTCTCCTCGAAGGCGTTGGCCATGGCGTCGAAGGCCGCAGACACCCGCCCCAGCTCGTGCGGCGCGTTCTCCGCGTGTGCGCGCGCTCCGAGCTCTCCCTGCTCCAGCGACTGCGCCGCCCGCTCGAGCTTGCGCAGCGGGAGGAGGATCCAGACGTAGAGGAGCCCCAGCAGCGCAGCGACCGCCAGAAGGCCGGTGCCCCAGAGCAGCAGCAGGGCGGTGCGCAGCTCCCGCATCGGGCCGGCCAGCAGCGCCTCGCTGGGGAGGGCGAGCGCGAGGTGCGCCGGATGGTCGAGCTGCTCCGCGCCCACGCTGGTGAAGGCCCAGAGGTGATCGGTGTCCTGCCACGGCATGCGCAGAAGCCCCCGGCCCTGCTGCTGGCCGCGTTCGAACAGCGGCGTGCCCGCAAGCGACGTCCCCACCCACCGGCCCGGGCTGGGGTGGCTGGCGAGGACGGTCCCGGCCTCGTCCCACGCGATCA
>CAZCWA010000596.1:0-2880 GCA_964502265.1 uncultured Myxococcaceae bacterium
CGACCACGACCACCGCCACCTGCTTCTGGAGCACCGCCACCACGTAGAGCTGGCCAAAGTACGGAAGGCCCAGCACGCGCTCGGCGGCGAAGGAGCCGGCGAGCAGCGCGGTGGCCACCGGGCCCAGCGCATCGAGCAGCACCGGCAGCACGTTCGGGAGCACGTGCCGGCGCAGGACCACCGGCCCGGGCAGCCCCTTCCCCTTCGCGGTGCGCACGTAGTCCCGGTGGAGCTCCTCGCGCAGCGCGTCCGCGAGCAGCGTGCCGATGAGGACGCCGGGCCAGATGGAGATGACCAGCGCCGCGCCCAGCTCCGGGAGCAGGTAGCCCGCCTCGGCCACCGTCGGCGCGATGAGCAGCGCCGGAATGAACGCGGGCGTCCCGAAGGCGATCGCAGGGATCAGCTCGCCTGCCCTCGGGAAATGCGGCTCCACCACCCGCACGCGCACCAGCGCCCAGAGGAACGCCCACAGCAGCGCGAGCACCAGCGCGATGGCACCCACCGCCACGCTGCCCGAGAGCTTCTGCAGGAGCTCCTCGCCGGTGACGCCCTGCGCACTCGTCCCGAGCCGCTCCCCGCGGAAGAGCTTCTCCCAGGGACGCAGGAAGCCGAACGGCTCTCCCAGCCCGAGGTCCTTCCGGTACGACGCCAGCAGCTCCGGCGGAAGCGCCTGCTTCTGCTCGTCGTCCACCTGCATCGGCAGCAGCGCCATCAACCAGTAGGACGCCACCGCCACGATGGGGACGATGGCGAGCTGCCGCAGCGCGCGGAGGAGGACGAGGCGGATCATCGAGAGGACCCGTCAGTTGCTTCGACCACGAGGTCCCGCAGCGAGAGGAAGTTGAAGGGATCCACCTCCAGCCCGCTCAGCTCCGGCGAGCGGCGGAAGTACCGATCCGGGTGATAGATGGGGACTATCACCGCTTCACTTTCGATAAGAATCTCCTGTGCTTCCACGTAGAGCGGCCGGGCCTTCGCGAGGTCCGGCTCCGCGTCCGCCCTCGCCAGCAGCGCCTCGAAGCGCCGGATGGCGGCGCCGCCCTCGAGCGTCTCCCACCCGGTGTGGTGGTTCCCCGTCGAATTGAAGAGCGTGAAGAAGGTGTTCGGGTGCGCGTAGTCCGCGCCGAGCCGCCGCACGTGCAGATCCCACGTCCTCACCCCGTCCGGACCGCGGCGGCCGAGCTCGGACGAGAAGTCGTTGCGGGGCTCCAGGTCCACCCGCACGCCCACCCGGACGAGCTGCGCCTTGATGCGCTCGACGATCGCCACCTCCGGCACGAAGGACTCGCCCGCCCGGTAGAGCAGCCGCAGGGACCGGTCACCGAAGGCGTCCTTCAGCACCTCCCGCGCGGCCTCCGGATCGTACGGGAGGAGCCTCGCCTGCTCTTCCGGCGTGGCGGCACCGGGCAGCTCGCGCGGCAGGAGCGTCCGCGTCACCCGCGCTGCGGGGAGCAGGTCCGCCAGCAGCGCGTCGCGGTCCAGCGCCATCGCCAGCGCCCGCCGGACCTCCGCTCGATCCAGCGGGGGCCGCTGCGTGTTGAAGGCGAGGAAGTAGGTGGAGAGCAACGGCGTGCGCTGCAGATCCGCCGGCCGCTCCTGCCTCAGGGCAGCCGCATTGTCGATGAACACGAACTGGACCCGGTCCCGGCGATAGAGCGCGGACCCGATCTCCGAGCGCATCAGCGTCACCACCTCCGGCTGCTCGGCGCCCGGGTGCCTTGCTGGAGGGAAGGCGGTGTGCGGGTTCTTCACCAGCCGCACGCGCTCCCCCGCGCGGTCCCAGGCCTCCACCCGCCACGGCCCGAGCGCCAGCGGATGCCCGTCCTTCGGCCGATCGAAGTACGCGCGCATCCCGTCCTCGTCGAGCCCCTCCAGCGCCGCCGAGGGCGCGGGAAAGAAGAGGTACACGTTGGCGAGCCGCGCGAGGAAGTAGCTGCGGGGTGACCTGAGCAGGACCTCCAGCGTGTGGTCGTCGATGGCCCGGATGCCGACCCGCTCCAGCGCAGATTCGATCTCTGCACGCGGAGCGTCGGCCGCGAGAAGCGCCATCACCTCGCGCACCCCATGCACGTCCCCCATGTCGCCGCGCTCGCGTCCGACGGCGGCTCGCCTCCAGCCGACCACGAAGTCCCGCGCGGTGAGCGGCGTCACCCCGTCCGACCACCTCACGTCGCGCCGCAGGTGGAACACGTAGCGCTCGCGGCCATCGGGCAGGATCTCGCGCTCCCACCGCTCCGCGAGCCCCGGCTGAGGCGCGTGGTCGGGTCCCAGCGAGGTCAGCCCGCGCTGGGTGGCGAGCATCACCGGGTAGTTCACCCAGCTCGTCGGATCCGAGGTGCTCCAGTCGAGCGTGGTGGGCATCGCCGGCACCACGACCTTGATGCCCGCGTCCGCCTGCAGGCCGCAGCCCGACGGGCATCCCGCGCTGGCGCCTGCCACTGCAAGGAGCACGAGCAGCACACGGATGCGCCGCCCGCGCGGCCGCCGCTTCGACGTTCTGGGGATGGCGCGCTGCACTGGACGTCAGCGTCGCAGGCTACCACGCACCCGCAACGAGAAGCCCCTCGCGCCGGTGGGCGAGAGGGGCCTCGTGATGCAACGCGCTCGTTCGTCCAGGCGTCCGCTACACCGGCTGCGAGGCGGATCCGCCACCGTCACCCGGCGGCACGATGGTCGGCCTCGGCACGCCGAACTCCTCCGGCTTCTCCAACACCAGCGCCTCTCGGAGGACCTCCTCGACGAACTCCACCGGGATGATCCGCAGCGCCCGGCGGATCTTCTGGGGGATGTCCACCAGGTCCTTCTTGTTCCGCTTGGGGATGAGGACGGTCTTGATGCCGGCCCGGTGCGCGGCCAGGACCTTCTCCTTCAGGCCGCCGA
>CAZCWA010000597.1:0-2863 GCA_964502265.1 uncultured Myxococcaceae bacterium
GCTCAGTGCTCCAGCTTGCCCTCGGCCTCGCGGGGCTCCTCGCCGTCCTCGCCCTCTCCCGGCTCGCTGCTGTGGCCGTTGGCGTACTCCTTCAGGCGGTACTGGATCTTCCGCACGCTGATTCCCAGCATGTCCGCCGCGCGCGACGACGAGCCGCCCACCAGCTCCAGGGTCCGCAGGATGGCCTCGCGCTCGATCTCCTTCAGCGTCGCGCCGGGGATGAGGGCGTCCGCGCTCCTGCGCTCCGGCCTCGGTCCACGCAGGGTCGTGGGCAGGTCGTCGGCGGTGAGCTCGTTGCCGCGGCAGAGGACCACCGCGCGCTCGGTCACGTTCTCCAGCTCGCGGACGTTGCCCGGCCAGTCGTGCGAGAGCAGCGCGTTCATCAGCCCCGGCGCCAGCCCGCGGATCTCCTTCCCGTACATGTCCGCGTACTTCTCCACGAAGTGGTTGAAGAGCGTGGGGATGTCGCCCTTCCGCGTGCGCAGCGGCGGCAAGGTCACCGCCACCACGTTGAGCCGGTAGTAGAGGTCCTCGCGGAAGCGGCCCTTCTTCACCTCCGCCGCCAGGTCCTTGTTCGTCGCCGCCACCAGCCGCACGTCCACCTTCAGCGTCTGGGTGCCGCCCACCCGCTCGAACTCGCGCTGCTGCAGCACGCGCAGAAGCTTGATCTGGATCGACGCGGGGATCTCGCCCACTTCATCGAGCAGCAGCGTGCCCCCGTCCGCCAGCTCGAAGCGGCCCTCCTTGCGCGCCACCGCGCCGGTGAACGAGCCCTTCTCGTGGCCGAAGAGCTCGCTCTCCAGCAGCGTCTCGGTCAGCGCCGCACAGTTGACCTTGATGAACGGCTTGTCCCGCCGCGCCGACTCCTCGTGCAGCGCCTGGGCGATCAGCTCCTTGCCGGTGCCGCTCTCGCCGAGGATCAGCATGGTCGCCTTGGACGGCGCGGCGCGCTTCACCACGTCGAACACCGCCTGCAGCTCCGGCGAATCACCGACGATGTTGTGGAAGCGGTAGCGCTCCTGGATGCGCGCCTTCAGGCTCGCGGTCTCGCGCCGCAGGGCCTGCTTCTCCAGCACCCGCTGCACCACGACCGAGACGGCCTCGGCGTCCACCGGCTTGACGAGGTAGTTCTCCGCGCCCGCCCGCATCGCCTCCACCGCCGAGTGGATGCTGCCGAAGGCGGTGACCATCACGAACGCCGCGTCCAGCCCCTGCTCCTTCGCCTTCCTCAACAGGGCGATGCCGTCCATCTTCGGCATCCGCACGTCGCTGAGGACGACCTCGGGCGCGAAGGCGTGCAGCTTCTCCAGGCCCTCCTCGCCGTCGGCGGCCTCGTGGACGTCGTAGCCTTCTTCGCGCAGCAGCGTCGCCAGCGCGCTCCGGGCGTTCGGTTCGTCGTCGACGACGAGGATGCGCTGGTTCTTCGTTTCCATCATCAGAGGGCTCCGTTCAGGTCGCAGGCCACAGGGGCTCAGCGGACGGCAAGTCGGGGGGAAGGGTCGTGCTTCTCGGAATCGCTCCGGCAGCCGAGGCACTCGCGCGCCTCCGGCAGGGCCTGGAGCCGCTGACGGCCGATGGGGCCACCACAGGTCTGGCACCGGCCCCACTGCCCGGCCTCCAGGCGCCCGAGCGCCGCTTCGATCTCGGCCAGCTCCTCGAGCTCACGCGCCGCGAGCTGCGCGCGCACCGTTGCCGACGCCCGCTCGTCCGCGCGGTCGACGGGGTCCGGCTGCGTGGGAAGCTCGGCGGTGTCCGCGACGGCCCCCATGCGAAGCAGGCTGCGCCGACGGCTCAGCAGGTTGCGGCGGGCTTGCAGGGCGAGGGCAGTCATCGTCATGGGTGCGACTCCGGAAGGGGATGTCCGACCGGAGTTACAGATTGTGTGCCATGACGTGTGGCGGGCGGTGTGTGCCGATTCGAGCAATTCAGGCGCACGATATGCGCGTTTGCGCACGAATTGCGCTGAATGTTCGCAGCACGACACCGGGGCCCTTCACCCTCGCGGTGAAGGGGGAGGCGGCCCTTCCGGGATCAGCTCCCGAGGACCTGCTTCGCGCGCGCCCAGTAGGTGTGGCGGCTCGAGTTGCCGTTGTAGCCGCCGTTGATGCGGTAGGTGATGTAGTCGAAGTTGCCCGAGTCCGCGTGGGCGGAGAGCCCGCGGGTGTTCCAGAACCAGACCGCGATGCGGAAGCCCACGTCCGGATCAGACGCGCGGCGCGGGTTGTTCTCGAGGTCGATGCCCAGGGCCTGGCCCGCCGCGCGGTAGTTCGCCCGGCCGGTGAGCTGGATGGGGCCGCGGCCCTTGTAGCGGACGCCATCGCCGGGCTGGGTGTTGCCGAGATCGCGGCGGCCCTCGTAGGCGGCGCCGGAGGCGAACTCCTCGAAGGCGGTGAGGCCGACCGACTCGTGCGCGAGCTGCGCGAGGAAGGCCGCCTGGCGCCGGGGCGTGTTGATGCCGCCTTCGAGCATCGCCTTGTTGAGGTGCGGCAGGAGCTGCTCGGCGCGCGACCGCGAGAGGTTGGGCATGATCCGCACGAGCTGGTCCGCAGACACACCGCCCCGGGTGGGCCCCGGAGCGGGCGCAGGCGTCGGCGTGACCGGCGCGGGACCCGAGGGCGCGCGGCCATTGGGGATGGTGAGGACCTGGCCCGGGTAGATGCGGTTCGGGTTGGCGATGCCGTTGGCCTGGGCGATCGCGTTGACCGAGGAGCCGTAGCGCTGGGCGATCACCGAGAGCGCATCGCCCGGCTGCACCGTGTGGCGCACGCTTCCGGTGGACGGGGCGGGCGGGGGCGCGGGGGTCGGCGCTGGGGCGGGGGCCGCGCGGCCGGGGATGGTGAGCGTCTGCCCGGCGTAGATGCGG
>CAZCWA010000598.1:0-2854 GCA_964502265.1 uncultured Myxococcaceae bacterium
GCGTGAGCAGCCGGCCCTCCTTCTCCAGCGCCACGTCCATCACGGTGAGCGCCTCCACGCTGAACGCGAGGTGGACCGGCCCGTGCCGCGAAGCCGCGCCGTCGCGTGCGAAGATCGTCGCTCTCACCGCGCTGCCGGGAGAGAACTCACCGGTCAGCGACCGCGCGGTGGCGGTGAGGGTCAGCGCCCGTCCTTCTCCCCCGTCCCCCTCCATGCCCGCGTCGAGGCCGGCGTCTTCCTCCATGCCCGCATCGCCCATCCCCGCGTCCGGCGCCTCCTCACCCGCCTCCACCACCACGCCGTAGATCTGCGCGACCGGGCTCTGGCCGACGAGGAACCTCCGCGCGTAGAGCAGAAGCAGGCCGCCGTCGTCCCCCACCGCGATGGCCGGGTCCTCCTCGTGCGCGAGCGTGCTGGTGACGGCCTGCAGTGAACCGGGCACCTCCACCGGCGGAGAGCCCGCCAGCCGCCGGAGCTGCAGGTCCCGGGACCCCGGCTGCGAGTCGTCCACGCTGAACACCACCCACTCGGCTCCGGTCCAGGCGAGGCGCGGCGCGGTGACGTGGAAGCCGGAGAGCAGCTTCTGCACCGGCCCGGGCTCCTGCGGCGTGGGGAGCTCCCGTCCGTGGACCTCGTTGCCGCCAGGGCCGGCCTGGGCCCAGGCGAGGAGCCAGCTCTGCCCGTCGTGTGCCACCGCCGGCTCGCTCACGCGGCCGCCACCGAGCAGCGTGGGTATCACCGAGCCCGGCGGACCGACCGGCTCGACCTGTCCGGAAGCGTCGATGAAGACGCCGCGCACGTCGGTGGCGCTGCCCCAGACCATCACCACACCGGCAGGTCCTCCTGCGGCGGCGAGTCCCTCGGCAGCGACGCCCGGCGAAGGCAGCGCCGACGGCAGCGGATCCACCTGACCCGGTGGTCCGACACGGCGGGCCTCGAGCGTGAAGGTCCCTGGCGTCGTCTCCTGCAGCCAGGCCACGAGGAATCCGGCGCCCGTGCCGAGGCAGGTGACCGCTGGCCGCTGCACACGTGCCGACTCCGGTTCGATGCGGAATGCGTCCCGCCGGTCCACGGCAGCACCGGGGGACGTGAACAGCCCCCACACCTCGTGGCCTTCGGCGTTGGGGCGCGGCTCGGTCCAGGCCCTCAGGGTGGTGCCACCGCACGAGGCAACCGCAGGCTGCGCCGCCGAAGCCGCGCCCAACCGGAGCGCGATCGGGTTCGGGTCCAATGCCTCTCCGTCCGCCGCCAGCCTCAGCGTCACCGCGCGGTGCTCTCCTCCGCTCTCCTCGTCCCACACCACGTGGAACGCCTGTCCATCCCACGCGGCGCCCGGCCGGAGCTGGGTGACCAGCGGCGATACCAGGCGGGTCCACGGCGCGCCCTTCGCTGCGCCGGAGGGGACCGTCGTCAGATGGATCGCCGCGCCCGACCGCTCCACGTCCTCCGCGCCCACCACGAGCCCACCCGCGAACGCGGCCACGTCGGGACGCAGCCAATCTCCTCCGGCGGTCAGCGGCCGCACCGGCGACACTGGCATTCCCGCGGGATCGAAGGAGCGCAGGCAGAGACCGGGGCCGCAGCGCCAGACGACGTCGTACCCACTCCCGTCCGAGGTCACCGAGGGCGCCTCGTGTCGTACGCCGTTCGCGCCGTCGCTGATCGCCAAAGGAAGCGCGGTGACGGTGGACGCGGTGTCGATGGGCCACACCGGCTCGAAGACGAAGCCGTGCAGCGTCCGCACGCCACCACTGCTCAACACGTAGGTGCCGAACACCTTCTGCGCGCCGTTGTGCTCGAGCGAGGAGAGCGGTCCACCGGTGACTTCACCCGAGGAAGGGAGGATCGACGCGAGCGGGAAGCGATCCACGCCCGTCGACACCTTGTCCCAGACCAGCAGGTCGAGGGTGATGTCGGGCGGCTCGCCCACCTCCACCAGCGCCACGCACCAGGTGCCGCAGGCCAGCCCGGTGACCCGCTCGCGTTCGATGCCGCCGGAGGGCGCCGTGAAGGTGGTGCTGGTGGGGTAGTTGCGGAAGCGCGCCTGCGGGACGCCGTCCACCAGGTCCGTCAGCGCCACCGCGAAGGCGCCATTGCCCATGCCGGCGATGAACGAGGTCTCGGTGTCGCTGCTCTTGTTGTGGATGAGGAAGCCGTTGTCGGGCGGGAAGGCCACGTTCTTCACGTTGGCCGGGAAGGCGGTGCCGGTGTCGACCCGCGAGGTCACCGCGACCTCGGTGCCGGAGACCGCGAGGTCCTCGAGGAGGAACTCGCTGCTGGCGGCGCCGTAGACGTCGATCCCGCCCGGATCGATGACCGAGAGCGCCCCGTTCTGCACCTGCACGCGCGCCGCCCGGACGCCCCTGCTGCCCCCTTCGACGTGCTCCCACGCAGCGATGAAGCCGCCGTCGTTCGCGCGCGGCGCGAGCTTCACCGAGCGGAGCTCCTGCGCGGGGAGCATCGAGAGGATCGGCTCGAGCGCGAACTCGGGGTGCAGGATGGGATCGAGCACCGCCGGATAGCGGGACCGCGCGAGCACTGCCGACGGCACCCGGAGCCAGAGCGAGCCCTCGGCCCATTGCACCGGCACGTCGTCGCGCCGACCGCCCGCGTCCACCCACGTCGCGCGCCCGTAACGGAAGCCGCGCCCAGCCGCGTCGGCGAAGTGGTGGCCCGCCTCCGTCTGCGCCACGTGCGCCAGGCCCTCCACCGCCACCCGCACCGTGAGGTCGCCGCCACCTCGGGGCCGGCGCGCGAAGTGCCACGTCTGCTCCAGTCCGGCCGGCGTGTTCCGCAGCCGTTCGCGCGCCTCGCCGCGGTGGATCCACAGCTCGCCTTCCCCGCCGAGCACCGG
>CAZCWA010000599.1:0-1664 GCA_964502265.1 uncultured Myxococcaceae bacterium
CGCATCTCCATCGGCCTCGAGTTCGCCGAGGAAGACGCCATCCTCCGCGAGCTGCTCGGGCCCTTCCCGTCCACCTCGAAGCGGAGCAAGGCCGTCCCCGACGAGGACCTCGAGGTCGCGTAGCCGCAGCGGCGCGTGCGTTGCCCCCCACTGAAAGTGAGCGGGGCCACCGGTTCATGGTGGTCCTGCTCGCCCGTGCGAGAGAGCGTGAAGACCTCTCCAGGCTGGATCCGAAGCTCGGGCTCGTCGAGGTGTGAGGTCCGCAATCCTCTCCCGACTCCCGCGCGTCGCCTTCCGGCTCGACGCAGCCGCCTACCGGGTCCCCGATGCCGGCTTCCCCATCGACGCTGCCGGCTTCTCCCACGGCGGAACGAACTTCCGGCAGCCGCGCGCTTCCTTCGCCCACGCGGAAGTCACCTTCTCCCTCCCCGCCGTGAGCTTCCGCCGCGCGGGAAGGAACTTCCGGCACGCGCGGATGGGCTTCCGGCACGCGCGGGTCACTTTCCGGCACCCCGCAGAGACTTCCGGAGTGTCCGCAAAGACTTTCCGGGTCCCCTCCAGAATGGACCCCGTGGGATGCCCGAGAGTCAAATTCCTCAGTCGTGGCGGGCGGTTAGGCGATTCCGGATTACATGAATGGCCGTTCATATACGCCGGTGGGCATACTGCGCGGGTGAACCGCGCGCTCGCCGCCCTGGCAGACCCGACCCGCTTTCGCATCGTCGATTTCCTCCGGGCAGGGCCGTCGCCGGTGACCGGGATCTGCGAGGCGCTCGGCTTGTCGCAGTCGCTCGTCTCCAAGCAGCTTCGCGTCCTGCGGGAGGCGGGCCTCGTCGAGGTGAAGCGACGTTCGCAGCTTCGCGTCCATGCGCTCCACCACGCGGCCTTCGTGGAACTGGGGCAGGCGCTGGCGCGGTTCGCGGAGGAATGACCCGTGGCTCCCCCTCCGAAGACGGCTGCACCGCTGATCCCTCCGAAGCCCACGTTGCCGAAGCTTCAGGCGGCGGCAGCGGGATGCAGGGCGTGTGATCTGTGGGAGCGGGGGACGCAGACGGTCTTCGGCGAGGGCAAGTCGAAGGCGCGCATCGTCTTCGTCGGCGAGCAGCCGGGGGACAAGGAGGATCTCGCGGGGCGTCCCTTCGTGGGGCCGGCGGGGGCGCTGCTGGACAGGTGCCTCGCCGAGGCCGGCATCGACAGGTCGCTGGTCTACGTGACCAACGTGGTGAAGCACTTCAAGTGGGAGCCGGCGGAGACGGGCAAGCGGCGCATCCACGCGAAGCCGAACCAGAAGGAGATCAAGGCGTGCCGGCCGTGGCTGGACGCGGAGCTCTCGGTGCTGCGTCCGGTCGCGATCGTCTGCATGGGCGCCACCGCCGCGCAGGCGCTTCTGGGCAAGGGGTTCCGGGTGACGAAGCAGCGCGGGGAGTGGATCACCGACTCGCCGCTCGCGCCGAAGGTGATGGGCACCCTCCACCCCTCCGCCATCCTCCGCGCGCCCGACGACGAGACGCGGAGGGCGGAGACGGAGCGCTTCATCGACGAGCTGCGAAAGGTCGCGCAGGCGCTCTGACGCTACGGGCCGCCGTCGAAGCCGCCGTCCTCGGGCACCTGGGCGGGCTTCGGGGTGAAGGGCGGCGGATCGAAGTCGCCGGTGCGGACGCCCT
>CAZCWA010000599.1:1764-2839 GCA_964502265.1 uncultured Myxococcaceae bacterium
GCCAGGTGGTGACGTCCTCCAGCCGCTCGCCCTGCCGGCTGAAGCGGCCGCCCGCGAGCGAGATCGCCAGCGCGCCGCAGTGCTCGTTGCCGCCGGACTCGGCGCCGAGCCCGATGAGGAACCGGCCGCCCTGCGCGTGGTCGACGAGGCCGCCGCGGACCTCGGCGCGCTGGCCGGCGGGGAGCGTGTGCACGGTGTCGTCGACGACGTTGATCACGTGCAGGTCCTGCTTGCGGTGCACCTCCTGCTGATCGATGGCGACCCTGGTCCAGAAGGCCTCGCTGGGGCACTGCACGTCCGCGCGGCCGCAGAACTCGGCGAGGTCGAGCCGGAGCGGCTGCCCCTCCCAGGTCCCGAAGTCCACCACGTCGCCGTAGCCGTTGGCGGTGGCCTCGCGCACCGCGCCGCCCACGTTCAAGGTGAGCGCGAGCTGGTCGTCGTACGTCAGCGCGTAGTTGCCGCGGACGTCCCAGTCCGAGACGCGTCCGCCGCCGCCGCCGTCCACGCAGCCGTGGAGCGCGAGGGCGAGAGGGAGCACAGCGGTGAGATGGAGTCGATGCATGGCGCGGAGACTACCGCAGGCGGACTTCACCTCGCTCTCCGGCCCGGAGCGTCCGAGCGCCCGCCACGCCTGCCCGCGCTTGTCGTCTCGTTGGCGGGATGGCCACGTTGAGGGCGTGCTCAAGACATCGGACATCCACGAGTCGATGAAGGTCTATTCGCGCGACGGGCAGTATCTCGGGCGGGTCTTCGGCGTCGGCGCGACGAGGTTCCAGATCGAGCGGGGCACCCTGCATCCGCACGACTACCTGGTCGATCACGTCCACGTGGCCGGCATCCACGACGACGAGATCCACCTCACCCTCCACGCCAGCGAGCTGGTCGAGTACCACGCCGACGCGGGCACGGCGGTGAAGCCCTCGGTGGGCGACGACACCTCCGAGCCGACCTGGGTGGGCTGAGACTCACGCTTGTCGCAGCACCGGGATCCACGTACGGACGCCGGCACATGACGCGTGCCTTCTTCTCGATCCTCATCGTCTCTGCCCTCGGCGTGGCGTGCTCTTCCACCCCT
>CAZCWA010000600.1:0-2834 GCA_964502265.1 uncultured Myxococcaceae bacterium
CGCGCTTCCAGCAGGTGCCCTTCGGCGAAGTACGGCGCGAGGTCCGCTTCGTCGTAGCGGGTGCCGCGGTCGATGGGGGCAGGCGCCTCTTCGCGCGCGGCGGGGAAGGCGGGGTTGTGCACCACCACGAAGTCGGGCGCCGGGGGCGGCTGTTCGGCGGGCACCGGACGGGCGCGACCGGTGTCCGGTTCGATCGCGGCGAGCACACCCACGATGCCGACGAGCGGCCAGACGAGCAGGGTCGGAGTCATACGGAGCGGAATCCTAGGTCCCGTTCGTGGAGGGGGCACGAACACGGACACGCAATGCGGCCGGTGCTTCCGAAATTCCGCGAGGGGGACTTTCGGCGCGCGGCGATCCGTTGGGTGTACGGTCAGACCGTGGACATCCGCACTCAAAGCGCGCTGCTCGCCGCGATCGTCGGCGTGGCGCTCGGCCTCTCGATGCTCCTGCGGGCCCAGCGTCCGCGCGTCGTCACCGCCTACTCGATCCTCGCGCTCACCGTGGGCGGCTTCTACGCGGCCCTCTTCTTCCACGCGGTCATCCCCGCCGACCAGTGGCCGTGGATGGCGCAGGTCGGCGTCTCCGCCTCGCTGATCCTCGGGGCCCTGGTGCCTTCGGTCACCCTCGCCTTCTTCCTCGAGTTCCTCTCCGTGCGAGCGAGCGTGCTGCGGTACGGCCGCCGGATCGCCCTGCTCTCGGCCCTCTTCGGCCTGGCGGTGGGCCTCTCGCCGCTGTCCAACATGCTCTGGGCCCGGGTGGCCCTGACCGCGTGGGTGATCGCCGCGCTGCTGGTGTCGATCTCGCTGCTCCTGCGCCGCGTGTCGGTGGTCGAGTCGCGCATCGAGCGGGCGCGGCTGAGCTACCTCGCGGTGGGCGCCGCGGCCTCCATCCTCTTCGCCACCCTCGATTTCCTCTCCCGCTTCGGGATCCCCTTCCCGTCGCTGGGCCCCATCGCCGCGGTCCTCTTCCTCTTCTTCCTCGCCCAGACGCTCTTGCGCCTGCGGCTGATGGACCTGCACGAGCTTTTGGGCAAGGTGGCCTCGCAGACGGTGCTCGCGGTCATCCTCGCCGCGGTCTTCGTCACGCTGACGATCTGGATCGACGACAACGCGCCGCTCTTCCTCTTCAACACGGTGGTGGCCGCGTTCGTGATGCTGATCCTCGTCGAGCCTCTGCGCGCGAAGGTCGAGCAGCAGGTGGTCGCCATCTTCTTCCGCGAGCGCTTCGAGCTTCTGCGCGCGCTCACCCAGCTCAAGGCGCGGATCGCCAACATCATCGACGTCGACGAGCTGTCGCGGGTGATCCTCGACGGCTTCAACGAGACCCGCCGCGTCACCCACGCCTCGCTGTACCTGCTCGCCGACGACCGGCCGGGCTTCCGGCTGCTGAACTTCCGGGGACCGCAGCCGGTGCCCTTCCTCGATCAGGCGATGGCGCGCGGGCTGGTGAACTCGGCGGTGGGGCGCGGCGAGAAGGCGGTGCTGCTCGAGCACCTCGACCGGCGGACGCTGGAGCTGAGGCAGAACCCGGGCGAGCACAAGCGGCACCGCGACGAGCTCAAGCGCATCAACGACATCCGCACCGCGATGGGCCAGATGAAGTCCGGCATCACCGTGCCGCTGGTGGGCAACGACCGGGTGATCGGCTTTCTCAACCTCTGGGACGAGCGCGTGCCCGAGGCCTTCGCCTCCGACGAGATCGCCCTGGTGCTGGAGATCGCCGAGCAGGTGGCGGTGGTGGTGGAGAACTCCAAGCTCTACGACCGGATGCGCGAGCGGGATCGCCTCGCCGCGCTGGGCGAGATGGCCGCCGGCCTCGCGCACGAGATCCGCAACCCGCTGGGCGCGATCAAGGGCGCCACCCAGTGCCTCGACCCGGCCAGCATGACCGGCGAGGACCGGGAGTTCATGGACGTGATCGTCGAGGAGGTGAACCGCCTCAACGGCGTGGTGAGCGCGTTCCTCGACTACTCCCGGCCGCTGAAGCAGAACTTCGCGCCCACCGACATCAACGACGTGGTGACCCGCACCATCCGCCTCATCCAGAACGAGATCCCGGAGAGCGTGAAGCTGGACGTGCAGCTCCACGACGCGCTCGGACGGGTGGACGCGGACGCAGAGCAGCTCAAGCAGGTGCTGATCAACCTCGTCCAGAACGCGGTGCAGGCGATCGGCGAGACGGGCGGGAACCTCACCATCCGCACCGACCGGCAGGAGCGCTTCAGCGAGTTCCGCGGCGGCCCCAGCGAGACCGTCGAGGTCCACGTCTCAGACGACGGGCCGGGCATCCCCCTCGACCAGCAGCTCAACATCTTCGTGCCCTTCGTCACCACCAAGCAGAAGGGCACCGGGCTCGGCCTGGCGATCTGCCAGCGCATCGTGAAGAACCACGGCGGCTCCATCACCGTCCACAGCCGCCACGGCGGCGGCGCCCACTTCACCGTCCGCCTGCCCGGCATCCCCGTCGAGCTGCCCGCCATCACCCCGCCGCCGGACGGCACGCCCTTCCCCGACGCGTCGTCGATGTCCCTGCTCACCGCGGGGCTTGAGGCGGGGCTCGACGCCGGCCTCGACGGGGACGGCCTCGAGAGGCGCAAGGGCAGGAAGGGCGCGGCTGGGCCGGGCTCCGGTGCGGGTTCGCCGAAGAAGCCGGAGAAGCCCGAGAAGGAGAAGCGCCGCCGCAAGGCGGGCTGACGGGGCGCTCAGGAAGGGGTATTCGCGTCACCATGTCTCACGATGACTTGCGCCCTCTGTGTGCACTGACCATCGCCGGCTCGGACTCGGGCGGCGGTGCGGGGATCCAGGCGGACCTGAAGACCTTCGCCGCCCACG
>CAZCWA010000601.1:0-2831 GCA_964502265.1 uncultured Myxococcaceae bacterium
CGCCCAAAGCGTCCCCTTCGGCGGCGCCACGCTGGAGCAGATGGACAGGCTCTGGAACGAGGCCAAGGGCCGCGAGGCCTCCTTGCCGCAGCCCACACACCTTCCCCGCGCCGCGCCCGTTCGGCTGACCCGGAGGACCCCCGACCTCGCCCGGCAGCGCGCCTTCTGGACCCCGCTCGTCGACGCGCTGGGCTGGACCGAGGCCCCTTCGCGCGGCGGGCTCGCCTACGCCACCGGTGGGCTCGAGGTCCGCTTCCTCGAGGGGCCCGGGCATGTCGGCGTGGGCGACGAGGTCACCCTGCAGGCGCCGTCCCGCGAGGCGGTGGCGCGGCTGGCGGAGGTGCTCGGGGCCGCGGTGACCGAGGCACACGGCGCGTTCGCCCTGCGTTTTTCCGACCCGGACGGCGGCATGTGGCACTTTTCCGTGGGCGACTGAACGAAACGTTCAATTCGGGCCGGCGGGATTGCACGAACTGTCCACAGGATCTGTGCGAATGCTGGGGAGAATCCTGTGACTGGCTGTGGACGCCAGACTGAAACGGGGGCTGCCTCGCGGGCGCGCGGAAATCTGCCGCACGGGGGTCGCGAAGCGGCCGGGGCACGGGGAACCTTGACCGGGACGGTTTGGCGAAGTAGGTAGCGCCCCCTCAATTTTCGCCGTTCGCATTTGGCATTCTGGAGAAGAACCGTGGCCAACACCACCTCCGCAGAGAAGCGCAACCGCCAGTCGCAGAAGCGCCGCGCGCGCAATCAGTCCGTCCGCTCCACCGTGAAGACCGCGGTGAAGGGCTTCCGCGAGGCCGCCGGCGCCAAGGACCTGGACGCGGGCAAGGTGAAGGACGCGCTGTCCTCCGCCATCCGGACCCTGGGCAAGGCCGCCACCAAGGGCGTGCTGCACAAGCGGACCGCCGCACGCCGCACCTCGCGCCTGATGAAGGCTGCGAACCGCGCTACGGCGCAGAAGTAGTCTCAGCCTCCTCCTCAGCAGGCGCAGTGACGTCGGCGCGGGTCCTCGGCTGCATGCGGTCGAGGGCTTCGCGCATCAGTCGTTCCGAGAGCCGATGGAGCGCCGCCTGGCGGTTGCTCTCGGTGAGCAGGATGTCTCCCGCCCCTTCGATGCGGCCGGGGAGGAAATCCTCCGAGCCCACCACCTCCACCTGCCCGAGCGTCTGGCCGCCGCGCATCAAACGCAGGCGCACCGACGCGAAGAGCCGGTAGCTCGCCAGCACCACCGCCGGCTGTGTCTCGGTGGGCGTGGTGAGGATCGTCGGGCCGCCCCAGACGCCCAGCACCTCTCCCAGCAGCTCCGCCTCGGCCCCCGCGTCCGCGCGAACCCCGGACTGCGCGAGCTGCTCCCGGAGCGACTGCGCGAAGAGCGCCTCGATGCCCGGCTCGGCGGTGTGGTTGACGAAGACCGGCGCCCGGACCCGGTCCACCCCTTCGGGAAGCGAGCCGACCGCGGCGAAGCGGTACGCGCAGCCGTTGAGGCCCGAGGCCACGAAGAGCGCCGCTGCCATGCCGAGCGCGAGCCGAGGGCGCTTCGTCCGGACGGGCCGGACGGGCCGGCGGTGACGGGGTGCGGTGGGATCTTGCGGAGGACAGGCAGGGCGCGCGTGGGGGCCGGACATCGGCGCGCACCCTACTCGCCGCATCGCTCCTGGGCCACTTGCCGGATCAGCGAGGCGGTGAGGACGTCGTGGAGGGACTCGCGCCGCCGCCGCAGGGAGGGATTGATGGGCGCACCTGCCCGGAACTCGCTCTCGCCACAGGAGAGGATCACCTCCACCGCCGGCACCGTCTCTCCCGCGGCGTGGACGCGGGTGGCGTAGCCGCGGAGGCTGCAGGCCAGCGATGCCTCGCCCTCCCCCGCCGCGCGGCGCAGCGTCCTGTCCCACCGCTGCGCCAGGGTGGCGGCGAAGCGGCTCTCATTGGGCGCGGGGGTGAGGTCGAGCCGGGCGGGGAGCTTCCTCGGGCAGTCGGGTGGGAGCGTGAGTTGCGGGAGCTTCGGTTGGAGCGCCTCCTCCTCCAGCGCGGCCACGGTCGGCGTGGGCCGGGCCGGGATCTCCCCCACGGGCGGCGCGGCGATGGTCCGGCCTTCCCCCTCACCCGGGGCCGAGAGGAGCGATCGCGCGAGCCCTGACACGCCGTCCGCGAGCGACTCCCGCGGCGAGGTCGTCTCCTCGAACCGCGCCCGCGCCGCGCCCGGCCGGAAGAGGCGCGCCTGGATCCTCAAGGGGGCGTCGGGCGCGCCGCCAGCGGGACGCACCGTGACCTCGAGCACCCGCTCTGGCGCGAGGTGCGAGAGCAGGCGCGCATAGAGGGCCTCGGCGAGGATCCGCTGACATTCCACGGAAGCGGTCGCGTGCAGAAGGCGGCTGCGGGCCCCCTTCACCGCGGGCCCCACCTGCTCGCGGCAGGCGAGGTTCCCCTCCTCCCACAGCGCGCGCAGCGGATCGGGCCAACCCGGGGGCGGCCGCCGATCGAAGGCGGGCACCAGCATGCCCGCCTCGAAGATCCCGGCGGCGAGGGCGCTCAGGTCCGCGGGGGCGTGCCCCGCCTGCGCTGCCGCCTCCGTCAGTGCCTCTCGGGCCCGCGCGCGCGGCTCCGCGGAGAGCGCTGCGGCGTTCACCAGCACCAGCGCGAGCGTGGGTGGATCCGCCTGCGCGGAAGAGTCGGCCTGCGCGGGAGGGTCGGGCTGCGCGTGACCGTCGCCCTGCGAGGCACGGTCGGCCTGCGCGGCACGGTCGCCCTGCGAGGCAAGGTCGCCCTGCGAGGCACGGTCGGCTCGCGAGGCACGGTCGGCTCGCGAGGCACGGTCGGCCTGCAAGGCA
>CAZCWA010000602.1:0-2826 GCA_964502265.1 uncultured Myxococcaceae bacterium
GCGGCATCAGCGCCAGGCCCAGGGCCGCGGTGAGCCCGCCCAGCCCCGCGCTTACCGCCAGGGCGCCCGCGCCTGCGAACGCCGCCGTCTTCCCCGCCGCCTTCGCCTCCTCCTTCGCCACGGTGGCCGCGCGCTCCGACTCCGACCGCAGCATCACCTTGCCCGTGTCCCACACCGCCCTCAGCGCCCGCTCGATCTCCGGATTCATGTCCTTGAGGTGCGAACGCCGCGCACTGCCCGCACGCCCGGCCGGCCGCCCCCCGACCGCGCCGCAGGGGAGAGCGCGGCCCCGTCAGCGCCGGTCGCGCAGGGGCCGCTCGAGCTGGGCGGTGAAGGCGGTCTGCAGCTTGTCCGCGACCTCCTGGGTGATGAGCGGGAGCACCCCACCGCCGCCGAGGATGTTGACGATCTGCGAGATGGAACCCCGGCACACCCCGCCCCAGGCCGGCTGCCGTCCCGGCTGCACCGACGCGTAGGCCGAGAAGTCCACGTAGAGGTCCGCGGGCACCACGTCCGTCGCGGTGCAGAGCAGGTGGGGCTGGGGCCGGCTGTCCACGAACTCCTGCACCACGAAGCCGCCGCCCACCGTGTCCTGCGCCGCGCGCTCGCACACGCCGGCCCAGTCGAGCGTGCCGCCACCGAACGCGCGGCTGCGCTCCTCGAACTGCGGGGTCTGCCTCGCGCGGCCCACGAACACGGCCTTGCCGCCGTAGTCCCACGAGCGCTTGAGCACGTACCGGTCCGGCTCGGCGGCCACGTGCGCGACGAGATCGTCTATCCGCTCACCGTCCGCACCTTCCGAAGGCCCCGCCACGAATGGCCGCGTCCACGGCACCAGCCTGCCTGCGACCTCCCGCTCCTCGTTCGTGAGCCCCGCCGCTTCCGCCGAGGCCTCGTCCACCAGCGCGCGAGAGAGGAGGGCGAAGGCGCCCTTCACCTCGACCTGGGCCGATGGCGGGTTGAGGAGCACGGTCTGGAAGCGCGGGTACTCGAGGAAGAAGTTCTCCACCCACGGGCACGGCGTCTCCTCGAGCCTTCGCACGAAGAGGTGCCGGTAGACGAGGTCCCACGTCTTGCCGCGCGCCTTCACCGTGTCTTCACCCGAGAGCTCGTCCGGGTGCACCACCTCCGCCTCCACGCCCAGCTCGGAGAAGCGCGCGGCGAGGTACTGCTGCTCGGTGAGCTGCGCGTCGTTGCGCCGGCACAGAAGGAGGATGCGCTCGGGCATCGCGCCATTCCGCCGGGCCCCGTAGCCTTCGAGCAGCGCGCGGAAGAGGGCGAGCGTGTTGGAGCCGTTCTCCGCCTGCAGCCTCGCCACCCACGCGTCGTTGAGGCCCGCGTGCCGGCCCACGGTGTCGATGAAGGCGTTGGCGGCGATGTCGCTGTAGCCCTGCATGGCGGGGATGGTGGCGTTGACCTCCAGCGCGTACGGCACCCCGCCCGCCTCGAAGTAGTCCACGCGCGTGGTGGCCAGCGTGCGCACCTGCTCCCAGGTCCGGACCGCCATGCTGCGCTCCAGCGGGGAGAGCGCGCCCAGGATCCGCTCCGGCGCGTCACCGCCCAGCACCCACCGCGCCACCTTCAGCGCGGCGCTGCTGATCGCGCGGGTGGCGTCCACCCGGCGGCGCAGCTCGGCGGCGGGGATGATGACCGGGGTGGCGGTGACGGGGATGGGGCGGGTGGTGCCGTCCTTCTGCGTGACCGCGAGGCCCCGCGCGTAGGCGGCCTCGGCGAGTGTCGGACCGAAGCGCCGCGCGTCCGCCTGGAGGATGTCGAGGAGTGATTGCACGCGGCGGGATGATAAACGGGACGGCGATGCCCGCCCTGGAGTTCTTTTTCGACTACGGCAGCCCCTACTCGTACCTCGCGTCCACCCAGGTGGAGGCGCTGGCGGCGAGCGCCAACGCGACCCTCCGGTGGCGGCCGTTCCTGCTCGGCGCGGTGTTCGCGGCGACCGGCGGCGAGTCACCGGTGGGCAACATGTACAAGGCGCGCTACCTCTACAAGGACCTGCAGGACTGGGCCGGGCACTACGACCTGCCGCCGGTGGTGCTGCCGGACGGTTTCCCGGTGAACTCGCTGAGCGCGGACCGGCTGGGGCTGGTGGCCGAGGAGAAGGGCCTGTTGACCCCCTTCACCCACCTCGTCTTCCGCGCCGCCTTCGTGGACGGGCGGGACATCTCGAGGCCGGAGGTCCTGCGCGAACTGGCGACCGCGGCCGGGCTGGATCCGCAGGCGGCCTTCGCGCGGATGCTGTCTCCGGAGATCAAGGACCGCCTGCGCCTGAACACCGAGGAGGCGGTCCGGCGGGGCGCGTTCGGCGCGCCGACGTTCTTCGTGGGCGAGGCGATGTTCTTCGGCAACGACCGTCTGCAGTTCGTGGAGGCGGCGCTGCGGCGCCAGGGCCTGGTGAGGAGAGCGGAATGAGCGTGCGGCTGGACAGGAAGAACGTGGCGGTGCTGGTGGTGGACATCCAGGAGCGCCTGTCCGCGGCGATGGACCCGGAGAAGCTCGCGCGGTTGGTGAACCGGACCTGCGCGCTGATCCAGGGGGCGCGGGCGCTGGAGTTGCCCATCGTCTGCACCGAGCAGTACCCGAAGGGGATAGGCCCCACCCTGGAGCCGGTGCGCGCGGAGCTGGAGGGCGTGCCGGTCTTCGAGAAGCTCAAGTTCTCGGCGGTGATGGCGGAGGTGATCGCCGCCTTCAGCGGGCGCAAGCACGTGCTGATCGCGGGGATGGAGACCCACGTGTGCGTCTTCCAGACCGTGCGTGACCTGCAGGAGCAGGGCTACGTCCCCTGGGTCTGCCGGGACGCGGTCATCTCGC
>CAZCWA010000603.1:0-2819 GCA_964502265.1 uncultured Myxococcaceae bacterium
GTTCGTGCTGCTGCTCACGGACGCGCCCCTCGAGGCGGGGCTCCGCTGCGCCGAGCGCATCCGCTCCACCGTCGAGACCAAGCCCTTCCTCTCGCGGGACGGCGGGCCGGGCGTGTTGTTGAGCGTCTCCATTGGCGTCGCCTCGTATCCCGAGCACGCGTCCGACGCGCGCACGCTTCTCGATTTGGCCGACCGCGCTATGTACGAGGGGAAGGCTGGCGGCCGTAACGCCGTGCACGTCGCGGGCCCGCCCGCCGCCCTGGGCGAGACTCCGTCGTGAGCAGAGTGGATGGGGTGCGGGGGATCTGCCTCCCGCCTCCCCCATCCGGTGGCTCGGCGAGAGCGAACGAGGCGCGCGACGACTACGGAGAGGGCGCCACGCACGCCCGCGTCAGCGCGGCCGCGAGTTGCGGTCTACGAGACGCATCCTTCCACTCGAGCAGTGAGATCGAGACCGGCAACCACTCCGCGCTACCTTCGTAGAAGGACTGGCCCGGCGGCGCGAAGTAGCGGCCGACCTCGCCGGTGGTCGGGATCCACCACTGGACCGGGATGGCCCATGCGTTGGGGTTCGTGACCGTCCAGCGGCGCTTCGACCAGTCGGAGGCGCAGGCGCCCGCAAGCTGCAGCTTCTTCACCGGAGCGTTCTTCCAGGGCATCGCAGGCCACGCTGCGGTGCCCTCCCAGGCTCGGCGGAGGTCATCGAGGTAGCCCAGCGCCCCAAGGGTCCCATGACGGAACGGTGAGGTGCCGGCGAAGCCCTGCTGCCGCGTGCTTTCAATCTGCCCGGCCACATCCACGCCGGCGCGGAAGGCATCCAGCGTCACCCCGAGCAGGCGATCCCCTGCATACGCCGCATCGTGCGCCTGCAGCGACGCCGCGAAGTCGCCCGCGTCCGCCGTGTAGATCTGCGGCAGCACGCCGTCGATAACACCGGCGGTCAGCCACTCGGGCCAGTCCTGGTAGTTGAAATTCCGCGCGTCATTGAGCCGGCCAATGGGATAGGCGAGTAGCTCCAGATTCGGGTCAATGGCCACGAGCCGGTCATGAATGGCCGCCACTGAATCCGTCACCGCCTGCTGGCGGAAGGCGATCCAGTCCGGGTCCTGAGGGTCCGGCGTACCCCACTTCCTGTAGCGCAGGTTGAAGCGGGCCACAGCTTGTGGGTGGTAGCCGAAGTCGCGGTTCTCCCGGGTGAACGCCGTCTGCGGATAGCGGATGCGGTCGAGGATGACGCCGTCAATGGCGTAGTTCTTCGCGATGTCACCGACAACGTCCGCCAGGTAGCCGTTCACGGCGGGCAGCGCCGGGTCCAGCCACAGCCCTTCCGGATCGTGCGTTGCGTCCTGCACCACGGGCGAGCCATCGTTGTACGCCCAGGTCCGCCACTCCGGGTGGGCGTTGACCACGTGCCCAGGCTCCGCGGGCAGCGCCGTGCCCGACGTCACCAGATGCGTGTTCACGTACGCGAACACCTTGAGCCCCCGCGCGTGGCCGCGCGTCACGAACTCTTCGAGCACGTCCACGTTGTCCACCAGCGGGTTACGCGGCTCGGGGTTGGCGTAGGTCGTGTCCGCGCGGTTCGGGAAGTAGGTGGCGTCACCGCGGTAGCGGGTGTGGACGGCGACGGCGTTGTAGCGGTGGTTCACCAGCTCATCGACCAGCGACTGGATGGTGCCCTCGTCGGTCAGCGCGTCGAACACGGTCACGGCCGCCAGCCGCATCTCCGGCGCGTCCGTCCCCGGCGGCGAAGAAGGCACGAGCCGCACCGCGTCCGCGATCACCACGGTGCCGCTTGGCAGGCTCTGCGAAGCGTCCAGCGTGACGCGCACCGTGCCGCCCACCGAGGCGTCGACCCCGCCAATGAAGACCCACTGCGCGTCGTTCACCCGCTGGTTCACCGACGTCTGCTGAGCGGGACCGTCACCTTCGACGACATAGCGCGCGGCCGTCGCCCGGTTCCCTCCGGCGCGATAGGTGACGAAAACGTCGTAGTAGCCCGGCGTCACCGCGCTCTGCCAGGTGGCGAGGCTGGACGCGTTCCCGGAGGAGGCAAACCGGTAATGGCCCCCGGCGTGTCCAATGCCGCTGCTCGCGGTCCAGGCGCCGGCCTCGGTGAACGCGGGCGCGCCGTCGTCGTCGTCCAGCACCACCGAACCATCGGAGGGGCCCGCCGAGACGAGGCTGATGGCGCCCACGAGCACATGCCCGCCCCAGGTCGCCGAGTTGAGGTTCCAGCCGCCGCTCTGGACGTCGGTCCCGAGCGCGATGAGGAGGTCGTCGCCCGCCTTCGCCTCGAACTCAGAGGTGATGAGGATCTGCGGGCCCTTGTCGGTGTCATCCGCGGGCGTCAGCCCGGTGTAGTTCGCGGTGACGGAGAGGCCGGGCAAGGCGCTGGGGTTGAGCCCCCGGTGCACCGCGCCCACGCCAGCCGTCACACCCACCTGGAAGGCCCGGATGCCATCGGTGCCGGCGGCGCCCGTCTCCACGACATGCACCGGGACGGAGAGCTGGTAGCGCCCGTCCGCGGGGATGGCGCTGGCGAGGATGACGTAGACGCCGTTGCCGAACCCGGCGTCGTCGATGCGCATCGCCGGTGCACCACCCAGGGTCGCCGCCGACGGAGTGCCGAAGGTGTTGTGGGTGGCGTCGTACCAGACGCCGTAGGTCCCCGTCCCTTCGGGGTGGTTGGCCTGCGAGACGCCGCTCGTGAAGTCCACGAGGACGGCCTCGGTGAGCGCCTGACGGCTCGTGTTGTGCTCAAAGCGTCCGCTCTCGGTTCCGCACGCGGCGGCGAAGAGCACGAAGAGCACGAAGAG
>CAZCWA010000604.1:0-2802 GCA_964502265.1 uncultured Myxococcaceae bacterium
ACCGCACCGTGACCGGCACGCTGACCGGTCCCGATACCGCGGACCTCACGCTCGACTTCTCCGTCTCCACCGAGGCAGGTCAGTGCGGCGGCGACAACACCGCATTCGACACCGTCCCCTGCTCGGCCACGTACGAGTTCACCGCCACGCGGCAGTAACTCGGCAGAGCCCGAAGAGCGGCCCTCTCCTCACCAGAGGGAGGGACCGCTGCGTTCGATCAGACCGCCCGCACGGCGTCGGTCGCGAGACCACGCGCCGCCGGCGGAATGAGACCGGCCACGATCAGCGCCTCGAGCAGCACGTCCGGCAGGCCGTCCGTCATCGGCACGGCGCCCACGCGATGTTCCTGCTGGAACTCCGCACGAGAGAGCCACGCCGCCGGCGTCTTCGCTGGGATGAGCAGGACGGCGTACTCCGGCGGAAGACCGTGCCACCGGAGGCTGTCGCGGTAGATGTGCGCGGACTCCATCGCCTCGAGCACGTTCTCGCGCGCCTGACGGTACTTCGCGTCGAGCACCACGAAGCCGCGCCCTACTCGCGTCTCCCACGCCACCACGAGGTCCGGGATGCGCGTGCGCGAGAGCGACTTGAAGCCCCAGCGCCCTTCCTGGTCCCAGGAGGCGAACCTCGGCTGCAGCAGCAGTGAGATGCGCATGCCGGACTCAGCGTCCACGCCCACCCATGCGGCGTCCGCCGAGCTCGGATGCGTACCTGTCCCGTGCCGCGCCCACTCGAAGCCCGGCAACAGGTCCCGCAGCCCGCAGCCGAGCCGCACGAAGCACCAGCGCTCGAAGACCTCCCAGGTCGGGCTCATCCACAGCCGGTCTTCGGCCCCGTCCCCCGTCCCGAGCCGCAGCGCGCGCCAGGCCATCTGCCACGCGCGCGCATACGCCGGGTCAGCACTCAACGCGTTGAGCCCCGCCGCGCTCAACTCCGGGCGCGTCACCGCCCGCCACGGCTCCTGCCGGAGCGCGAACGTGAGCGCCTCCTCGAACCGCTCGAGCAGCGTCATCCAGCCAGGGAGCCGGCCGCCCATCCCCGAGCGCGCGGCGGAGCGTTCTTCCCCTGAGCGAACCAGCCCGGGCAGCTCCCGCAAGAGCAGGCGAACGCGCTGTCGCAGCACGTGGACGAGCGCCACCATTGCGCGGTTCGCGGCGCCGTCGGCATGAGGCTCCGCGTGCGGAACGTCGAGCAAGCTCTGCCCGTTTCCCGGACCGCCACGCACATCCTGGTCGTCTTCGAGATGAGCATCCCGCGAGTGTGCGGCGTACTCCGGTGAGCGCGCCCAGCGCAGGAGCGACTGCGCATCCATCCGGCGCACGCGGTGAGGAGGCACGGCCTTGCGCGTACGACGGGTGGTCATGCGTGGATGCGCCGCCGCGAGGTGCAGCGCGGTGAGGAACCTCGGAACGTTCGCTCTCACGCGGGCAAGCGCGATGAGCAGGGACAGGCGTGAGCTGGGCGAGTTGCTCGAACCTGTGAGGAACGTCGAACGCTCCTCTCCCAGGAGCAGGTCGGGGTCTTCGGCGGAAATCTCCTCCACCATCCGCGCGAACCTCTCGCGGCCCAGCTTGTCCGGGTCCGGCGAGACGTCGATGAGGTAGCGGGCGACGCCGTGCCCTTCTGCGTCGTGAAGCTCGGCGGTCACCTCACCCGCGTGGAAGCCGGGCGTCCATCTCCAGCGAGCCTCGACGCAGGGGAGAGGCTCGTCGTCGATGCAGAGCGTCCATGCGCCCTCGGAAGGCGGCTCGATCTCCAGCGTACGGAGCTCCTGCAGCCCCATCCGGACGTTGCTCTCCGGGACCGGCAGCAGCTCGAAGGAGACCGCGGATTCTGCGATGAGTCTCGCGCGCAGCTTCATCGCCAGAAGCGCGCGCTGCCTGTCGCCTCGAGATCGCTCGCCAGCGACGCTGCCTTTGCCTGCGACCGCCTGAGTCCATGCTTCTCGAGCACAGTGCCGCACTCCGCGAGCGCTACCCGGAACGCTTTGGCGTCGTGCCCGCGCAGCTTGGGCAGGATCTTCGCGTGGACGATCCCATCCAGCGCTTCGTCGGGTGAGAGCACGCCGTCACCGACGACCCTCGCGAGGAAGTCGAGCACGTCGTCCACCACGCGCCAGCCGAAGTGGAGACGCACGGGGGTGAGCACCACCATCAGCTCTTCGAGCACCTTTTTCGCTTTGGCCTCGAGGTCCACCGGGAGGCCGCGCGATCCCCACCGTGGGTACTTCGCGAGATCGATCTCCCAGAACTCAAGCGTCACCGCGCGATCGAGCACCTTGTCCGAGAGCCCGTGCGTGGTCTCGTCCATGTTCACCGTGCCGATGAGGACGAGGTTGGACGGGTACCGGGGCAGGTAGGGAGGGACGCCGTCGATGTCGCCATCGGACTCGTGGAGGACGAACGGCAGATCCGCCCGCTCCATGGCCGAGAGCACTGGTGCGAGGTACTGCTCGGGGTGCGACAGGTTCATCTCGTCGAGCACCGCGACGTGCACGAGACTCGGATGGTCCGCGCAGGAGAGGAGCAGTTCGACGAAGGCCGTGGAGATGTACTCACGCTCGGACGGCCGCGAGAGCGGGTTCACGTAGCCGAGCAGCGAGGTCTGGTCCGTCCAGCCCGGCGCCACGGGCACCATCCGCAGTCGCGGCGTGCCAGCGCGCTCGCCACCGGTCAGCGCGATGATCGCCTTCGCGTACTCCACTGCGAGCGACGTCTTCCCCGAGCCCGAGAGGCCCGAGAGGATCGCGAAGTGCCGGTGGGGATGCGCCCACAGACCCGCGTGCAGCGTCGCCACCTGCTC
>CAZCWA010000605.1:0-2790 GCA_964502265.1 uncultured Myxococcaceae bacterium
GCGCCGCCGCCGAGCGCCCCGAAGCTGCATCCAGCCGGACGCGAACGCGGTCTCGTGATCCCCCATCCGCTTCATCCACGGCGTCCGACGCGCGGAGGGAGGGGCCAGTACCAGCGCCCCCGCCAAAGAGCCCTTCCTCCCCTTCTCCTCGGACACGGGGAGGGTGGGCAGAAGGTTCGAGAGGCCGGCCTCGCGGTAGAGCGCGGTGACAGCCTCGATCGTCCCGTGCGTGTGGACCGGGCGCGAGGTCAGCTCCGCGAGGTGCGCGAGGAGCCGCTGCGCCTTCCCCAGCGCGTAGCAGAACAGCACCGAGGCCCGGCCGTGTTCGCGGTTGTGGTCCCACCACGCGAGCACCTCGCCCGCCTCCTCGTCCGGGTGCGGCCAGCGGTAGATGGGCAGCGCGAAGGTCGCCTCGGTGATGAAGACGTCGCAGCGCAAGGGCTCGAAGGGCGCGCAGGTGGGATCGGCCTGGCGCTTGTAGTCGCCGCTCACCACCCAGACCTCTTTGGCGTGCGACCGCGTGATTCGTACCTGCGCCGAGCCCAGCACGTGTCCGGCCGGGTGCAGCGAGACGACGGTGCCGCCCAGCTCGAAGGGCTCGCCGTACGCGTGCGGGACGAGCACCGCCTCCGCCCCCAGCCGCTTGCGCAAGACCGGCACCGCCTCGTGCGTGCAGTGGTAGCGCGATGAGCCCGGGCGGGCGTGATCGCCGTGGCCGTGCGTCAGCACCGCCTCGGGGACGGGTAGCCAGGGATCGATGTGGAACCCGCCTTCGGCGCACCACAGGCCGCGGTCGTCCACCGAGATCAAGTCCCCGTTCGTCACGCACGGGAGAGGTAATCCCTCCGATGGGCCCCGTCGCGGTGCGCGGCCGCGGGAGCTTTCAGCGGCGGACGTATGTTGAACGGCAGGGCGTCCTTTGCCATGCCCTCCCCATGCGATCCCTTCTCGTCCTCCTCGTGTTGCTTCCGCTCGGCGCGCTCGCGCAACAGCCCACGGCGCCGGCGCGGTCCGCTCGGTCCGCGTACCCGGATGCCGCCGAGCTGCGCCGGATGACCGCGCGCTTTGCGCCGGTGGATCTCACCGCCGACCTCTCCGCGCTGCCTGAGAACGAGCAGGCGGCGCTGAGGGAGATCCTCCGCGCGGCGAGGCTGATGGACCCGCTCTTCCTCCGCCAGGTGTGGGCGGGCAACGAGGCGCTCCTGCTCGACCTGCTCGCGGATTCGTCGGAGCTGGGCCGCGCGAGGCTCGATGCCTTTCTGCTCAACAAGGGCCCGTGGGACAGGCTCGCCAACGACCGCGCCTTCATCCCCGGCGTCCCCGAGAAGCCGGAGGGCGGGACGTTCTACACGGCCCGCGAGAAGTCCGAGGTGGAGCGGTGGATGAAGACGCTGAAGGGAACGGCGCGCGCGCAGGCCACGGGCTTCTTCACCACCATCCGCAAGGACCCGCGCGGCCGCTTCATCCCGGTGCCGTACAGCGTGGAGTACCAGCCCGAGCTGCAGCTCGCCGCCGAGCACCTGCGCCGCGCTGCCACGCTCACGAAGCAGCCCACGCTGAAGCGGTATCTCGAGGCCCGCGCGGACGCGTTCCTCTCCAACGACTACTACGCGTCGGATGTGGCGTGGATGGAGCTCGATTCGTCCATCGAGCCGACCATCGGGCCCTACGAGGTCTACGAGGACGCGTGGTTCGCGCAGAAGGCCGCCTTCGAGGCCTTCGTCACCCTCCGCGACGAGGCGGAGACGAAGAAGCTGGCCGCGCTCTCGGGCGAGCTGCAGTGGCTCGAGGACCGCCTGCCCATCGAGCCCGGGTACCGGAACAAGAAGCTCGGAGGGATGGCGCCCATCCGGGTGGTGAACTCGATCTTCTCCTCGGGCGATGCGAACCGCGGCGTGCAGACGGCGGCGTTCAACCTCCCCAACGACGAGCGCGTCACACGGGAGAAGGGCGCGAAGCGGACCATGCTCCGCAACGTGCAGGAGGCGAAGTTCAACCTCGTGCTCCTGCCCATCTCGAAGGTCGCGCTCACCGAGGCCGCGCAGGGGCACGTGAACTTCGATGCGTTCTTCACCTTCATCCTCATGCACGAGCTGATGCACGGGCTGGGGCCGAACGAGATCACCGTCGGCGGCCGGAAGACCACCGTGCGCGCGGCGCTGCAGGACGCGCACAGCGCCATCGAGGAGGCCAAGGCGGACATGGGCGGGATGTGGGCGCTCGGGCAGCTCGCGGACAAGGGCGCGCTGGACCCGAAGCTGGCGGAGAGGATGTACGACACCTACCTGGCCGGGTGCTTCCGCACGATCCGCTTCGGCGTCAACGAGGCCCACGGACGCGGCAAGGCGATGCAGCTCAACTTCCTGTTGGATCAGGGAGCGGTGAGGGTGCGCGAGGACGGCCGCTTCGAGATCGTCCGCGAGAAGATCCGGGGCGCAGCGGAGGCGCTGACCCGCGAGCTGATGACCCTCCAGGCCACCGGTGACCGGGCCCGCGCGGTGAAGCTGCTCGAGACCGCTGTGGTGCGGCCGGAGGTCCAGAAGGTCATCGACCAGCTCCGAGAGGTCCCCACCGACATCCGGCCGAGATTCGTCACCGCGGAGGGGCTGCTGGGGGAAGGGGTGCAGGGAGAGACGAGGTAGGGCGCTTTGCCGTTATCCGTGTGGAGGTGCCGGAATCCTCGACACCGCCCGGCCGATGGTGAGACGTTCGGCGGCCACAAGGATCCGGGAGGGGATCATGCAAGAGAAAGACAAGCCGAAGTACTACGTGCTCGATGCGGGCAGCGAC
>CAZCWA010000606.1:0-2786 GCA_964502265.1 uncultured Myxococcaceae bacterium
CATCCTCGAGGGGGTGCTGGGGCTGGCGCGCCCGCACAAGCACCTGAAGAACACCCACGACTCCATCCTCGAGCTCGAGGCGGAGCTGGCCTCCCTGGCGGAGCAGCCGGACGCGTTCCGGTTCTCGAACCTGGTGAAGTCCCTGGACGAGGACCTGAAGGTCCAGCGCACCGGTCTGATCGGGAAGGCGGGGATCATGGCCAAGGGCAAGCTGCAGTTCGAGCGCGGCGAGCTCGAGCGGCTGCTGGCGAACGGCCTGCGGATCAAGTTCATGACCGACGAGAAGGAGAAGGAGTTCCTCGAGGCGCAGCTTCGCAGCGGCGCGAAGCGGGACACGCTCCGGAACTACCGGCACAAGGTCGCGGTCGCGGACACCGAGCTGTACTGGCCGTTCGTGGGCGAGTACTGGCGCGACGAGCTGGGCACCTATCAGTACACGCTCACCAAGGGCTGCATGGACCGCGACGACGGCACCGGCGGCTCGCGGATGGTGGAAGGGTCGGGCGGCAGGTAGCGGCGGGGCTCACTTCGCCGGCTTCTCGATCAGGTAGTAGAGGACGTCGGGCTGAAGCGTGAGCTTTGGCCCGCGTCCGATCACGCGCAGGGGATAGCCGTTGAAGTCCAGCGCGGTCACCCGGAGCGAGGAGGCATCCTCCCGCTTCAGCGTCACGGTCCCGGTCAGCGCCTTCACCATCAGCGGCGCCGACCCGAGGCTCTTGATCTCCTTCGTCCCGTGGCCCTCCACGCGCCAGCCGTGGTTCTTCTCCTGCGACATCACCTGCAGGAGGATCCGGGAGGAGCTCGCCAGCGGCTTCTCGTCGAGCGCCACCGCCAGCACCGAGCCGTACGCGAGGCCGCTGTGCACCCGGAGCGCGCCCAGCTCGAGCGTGCCGGCCTTCGAGAGAAAACCCGTCGCGCCCTGGGCCTGCGGCGCGTCGAGCGTGACCAGCCCCTTGCCGTAGTCCCACGTCAGCTCGCCCGTCTGGCTGCGCACGACCCTGCGGCCGTGATCGATCTGCCCGGAGAGGTCTGCGAACGTCGACGGCGTGTCCTCGGCGACGAAGTTGAAGCGGACCTGGCCGACGAGGAAGGCGAGCGGGTCGAAGGCGTTTGGTTGGGACGTGGCTGCCGCCTTCGGGAGATCCTTCGTCCGCAGCCCATCGAGGCTGGTGGGGACGCTGGCGGGAGCGCCCTCCAGCGCGAAGAGCCGCTGCACGTTCAGGTTCGCCTCGACGACGGCCGGCGCGGTGCGGACGAGCCCCTTCCGGTAGAGGAGCGCCGTGGCCGGGAACTGGCCGAAGGTGACCGGGGTGCGGATGGAGAACTTCTCGAGCTGCTCGTCCCAGCCGGCGCCCTTCGTGGAGAAGAACATGAGGGCGTTGGTGCCCTGCAGCGAGGCGTACGCCGCGGTGACGATGGGGAAGTCCGCGCGCAGCGCGTTGGGCGGGGCCCAGTTCAGCTCGGAGATCGCGGACGGCTTGCCGTCGTAGCGGACGTCGAAGAAGGGGAGGGAGAAGTGCGGCGGCTCGCCGGGCTTCTGGGGGAGGAACTGCAGCGCGCTGCGGTCCTCGTACCGGTCGCCGACGCTGAGCGCCCAGGACGCGCGCTCGCCGGTGTGGCCCACGTCGAAGTACCCGTGCCGGTCCATGAAATCGAGCGACGTGTTGGACCACTTGTCCAAAGGACCCAGCCGCCGGTCGTCCGCCGTGATCCAGTTGGAGCCGGTGATCGCCGCGCGGTAGCCGAGCTCCTCGCGGAGGAAGTCGCGCGAGCGGACGAAGAAGCCGCGTTGCAGCTCGGTGAGGAAGCGCGCCGTGTCCTGGCCGCGCAGCGTGCGGTGGGAGAAGACGTCCCACAACGGCAGGAGTCCGGCGCGTCCGGCGCGCACGTCGTCACCCCGGACCTTGCCCTGCTTCCATGCGGAGAACGCCTTCTGGAGGGAGCCGTACCTGCGCGTCAGCCAGCCGCCGAACTGCTTCTCCAGCGCGTGGGTCTGCGCCGCGGGGACGTTCTCGTACGGGGTGAAGGTCCAGAAGAGGGTGGAGTCCTCGTTGACCAGCTCGATCATCGCCACCGCCGGCTCTTCGGCCAGCGATTTGCCGGTGCGGGGGCTCTTCGTGGTGAGCAGCGCGCGCCACCAGCCGAGGTAGTGCTGCTGGAAGCCCGAATCGAAGAAGAGGAGCGAGAACGGGTGCTTGCCCTCGGGCGGGTAGCCCTTGATCGGGCTCTGGTCGTTCAGCCGCATCCACAGCGGGAAGTAGATGGAGAGCTTGGTGTAGATGCCCTCGGCCTTCATCGCCTCCACGAAGAGGTGGATGCGCTCCACGTGCTGCGGGTCCACCCGCCGCAGATCCTCCGACCACACCGGACCGTGCAGCCGGACGAGGTTGACCCCGGACTTCGCCCAGGCGCGCGCGATGTTCCGAAGCGTCGCCGCGTCGAACCCGAGCAGCTCGTTGCTGGTGTTCACGCCCCAGAAGCGGACCGGCTGACCGGTGTCCTGGTGCACGAAGTGCTCGCCCTTCACGACGATGAAGCCGCCGTCTCCCGCGCTCTTCTCGTTGAGCGCGCGCAGGTCCAGCGGGGTGGCCTCGAACGGATCCGGCTTCGGCTCGAAGGCGAACCAGCCCGGCTCGCTGACGCCGTAACCCTCCCCGGGCTTCAGCTTCCCGCGAGGGTGGAAGGGGAGGGGGGTGAGCAGAAACGCGTCGAAGGCGGCCGCCCCGTCCTTGTCGGTCAGCTCGACCCGGAGGACGTGCCGGCCCTTCGTCAGCGCCACCTCGCCG
>CAZCWA010000607.1:0-2781 GCA_964502265.1 uncultured Myxococcaceae bacterium
GCCCGCTCCAGCCGCGCCAGCCCGCCCTTGTAGAACGCGAACCGCGCCCCGCTCACCTTGGCCGCGCGCTCGAAGTCCAGCATCCCCAGCCGCTCGCCGATCTCGAAGTGCTGCCGCGGCGGGAAGAGGAGGTTCGGCTTCTCGCCCCAGGTGGACTCGACCACGTTGTCCGCCTCCGAGGCGCCGACGGGGACGCTCTCGTGCGGCAGGTTGGGGAGGTCGTAGAGGATCTTCTCCAGGGCCTCGTCCACCTCGCGCAGCCGGCCCTCCTTCTCCTTGATCTCCTGCGACACCGCGCGCATGTCGCCGCGCAGCGCGTCCAGGGCAGCCGGGTCCTCCTTCGCCTTCCGCTTGAGGTCCTCGTTGGCCTGGTTGCGCCGCGCCTGCAGCGACTCCACCGTCACGTAGAGGCCCTTGCGCTCCTCCACCAGCGACTGGAACTGCCCGAGGTCCAGAGCGCCGCCGCGCGCGCGCAGCCGGCCGATGACCGCATCGAAGTTCTGCGAGACGTACTTGAGGTCCAGCATGGTGCGCGCCTCTTAGCACGCACCATGGGCGCCGTCAGATCCCCTGCCGCAGGTCGTAGATCTCGTCCTCGATCTCACGACGGTCCGCCGCGTCCGGCTTCTTCTTCAGATAGTTGGTGAACGCGGTGATCGCCTCCTGCCGCTGCCGCTTCTCCTTGTGCAGGTAGCCCAGGTAGTACCAGGGCATCGCGTTGTCCGGCTCGGCCACGGTGGCCCGGCGGTACCACTCCACCGCTTGCGCGGAGCGGCCCTGCTCGCTGAGCGCGCGCGCCACCTTGTAGTTGATCGGCGTGAGCTTCGGGTCCGCCCGGAGCGCCTGCTGGTAGCGGCGGATGGCCAGCTCCCATTCGGTGGACTGGAAGTAGGCGTCGCCCATCGCGCCCAGCAGCCGCGCCCTGGTGGGATCCACCCGCAGCGCGCTCTCGAACTGCGCGATCGCCTCGGGCAGCTCGCCGCGCTCGAGGTGCGCAAGGCCCAGCGCCTCCATCGCGTCCGCGAACCGGGGGTCGAGCGCGATGGCCTGCTTCCACTCCTCCGCCGCCTCCTGCGGCTTCTTCGCGTCGCGCAGGATGATGCCCATCTCGTAGTGGTAGGCCGCGGTCTTCGAGGCATCGAGCGCCGCGCGCATGCTCTCGATGGCCTGGGTGTGCTCCAGCCGCCGGCTCTTCACCCGCGCCCGGTAGAAGTTGGCCTCCGCGTTGCGCGGCTCCTGGCTCAGCGCCGCCAGCAGCGCCGCCTCCGCGCCGTTGAGGTCCCCCTGGTCCAGCTTCACCGCCCCCAGGGTCACGTTCACCTGCGCGTTCTGCGGCTCGATGGTCCGGGCCTCCTCCAGCGCCGCCACCGCCGCGCCGAGCTCGCCCTTCTTCCAGAGGACCTTCCCGCGCTGGAGGTGCCCGCCAGGCAGCGTGGTGTCGAGCTCCAGCGCGCGGGCCACGTGCGCGGTCGCCGCCTCGACGTCCCCTTCGATCAGCGCCGCCCGCGACAGCCCCAGCCACGCGTCCGGCAGCAGAGGGTCGATCTTCGCCGCCGTCTCGAACGAGGCGCGCGCCTGCTGTGTCTGGCCCTCGGCGAGCAGCACCTCGCCCATGCCCGCGTTCGCCAGTGCGGTGGTGGGCGCCTTGCCCATCGCCTCCTCCATCTGCTTCCGGGCGTCGGTGGAGCGCTTGAGCCGGAGGTAGAGCCGGCCGAGGTGGAGGTTCGCCTCGTGCAGCGAGGGATCCTGCTCGAGCGCGCGCTTGTAGTTCTCCTCCGCCTTCAGCGTGTGGTCGAGCGCGTCGTTCACCCGCGCGTCGAGGTAGGTGATCCGCGGCGTGTCGGGGAACTGCGCGGTCGCACCCGCCAGCACCTGCAGCGCGTCCTGCATCTTCCCGGTTCCCACCAGCACGGTGAGGTAGCCGTCCACGTAGTCGAGGTTCGTCGGTTCCTCGCGGCTGGCCTCCTGGAAGAGCGGCACCGCCTTCGCGTACTCGCGCCGCGAGAGGAAGAGCCTGCCGAGCTGCGCCTTCGCGAACACGCTCTCGGGGTCCAGCTCCAGCGCCTTCTCGAACTGGGCGATGGCCTCCGAGACCTCGAACCGCATTGCCAGCCCGGCGCCCTTGAGCGCGTGCGCCCGCGCCAGCTCCGCCGGTCCGAGCAGCGCCTGCGCGCCCTCCGCCAGCGCCTTCTCCAGCGCCGCCAGGCCCGCGTTCGCGTCCTTCATCACCAGCAGCTCGATCCCGGCCAGCTCCACCGCCGAGATGACGTGCTCCGGCGCCGCCGCCAGGGCGCGGGTGAAGAGCGACTCGGCCTTCTTCGCCTCCGCCTGCGCCTCCTCCCGCTTGTCCGCGTTCGCTGCCGCCTCCGCCTGCCGCCGCGTCAGCACCCCGAGCGCGTGCAGGGCCTTGGCGCTCGTCTGATCGCGCTCCAGCACGCCCTCCAGCGCCTGCACCGCGAACTGCGGCTGGGCCTGGGCCAGCCACGCCTCCGCCAGCAGGAGCTTCATCTCCAGATCCGACGGGTGCCGCTGGGCGCCGTCCTGCAGCAGGAGCCTCGCCTCGTCCCTGCGGCCCTGGGAGAGGGCGTCACCGGCCAGCGCCTTCACCACCTCCGGGTGCTTCTCGCCGAGCAACCGGATGTCCGGCAGCGCCGCGCGCGCCTCCCGGATCTCGGAGAGCGACGCCGCCCCGTAGCGCCGCTGCAGGTAGAAGACCGACTGGGCCCACACCGCGCGGACCTCGGGGAACTCCTTCGAGCGCAGCACCGCGGCGGTCAGGTC
>CAZCWA010000608.1:0-2769 GCA_964502265.1 uncultured Myxococcaceae bacterium
AGTCGGAGCTCGCGCCCCAGGCCAAGCTGCTGCAGTCGAACCTGCTGCTCAAGCTGGCCCGCTACGACGACGCGAACGCCAGCTACAACGAGGTCATCCACGCCTATGCGCCGGTGCGCGACGAGCTCGAGGCGCTGCTCACCGTCCATCGGGATCCGGTGGCCTACTTCGACGAGCTCCTCTCCCGGAACGATCGGGTGATGGACGTGAACCTCCTGCTCCCCGAGGTGGCGCGCCGCTACGCCTCCACCCAGAGCGACGTCGCCGACGGGCTGCGGATGATCAACGACCTCGAGGTGAGCCAGGAGGCCCTCGAGGAGTCACGCCACCTGGCGCAGCGGGTGCGCACCGCCCTCAATCAGCGGGGACTGGAGATCTTCCCCGACCTTCAGGAGGGCTACCTGCGCGCGGACGCGGTGGAGAACGCGGTCCTGTCCTACGAACACCAGCAGGTCCTCGCAGAGGAGGCCGCCGCCGAGCCCTTCCTCCGCCCCGACGAGCGCACCCAGCTCGCCGCCCTGCGGGCACAGCGGCAGGCACGCTTCGAACGGCTCGACGAGCTGCCCACCACCCTCCAGGCCGTGCAGCAGCGGCAGGCAGCGCTCCACCAGCGCATCAAGGAGCTCGACCGCCAGGCGTTCGCGGTGGGCTACGAGATCCAGTCCGCAGAGGCCGTGGCCCGGGCGCTTCGCAAGCTGGTGCGGGACACCCGCGGTCGCAAGCTCGGGACCGCCGAGGACGCCGAGCACTTCATCACCCGCGTCGAGGCCGAGGAGGCCCTGCTGGCCCAGCGCTCCAAGGAGCTGTCTCGGATCCGCGAGGCCCTCGCCGACGAGCGGCTGAAGGCCGGCTCGGACGTCGCGGGAGAGGAGCAGCTCAAGCGGGAGCTCGCGGACATCCACGCGGCCGAGCGCACCCTCTTCGAAGCCGTGTCCGCCCGCCCCGAAGCGGCGGCGCTGACCGACGTCATGCGCGCCGGAGGGGATGCGCGGCTGCAGATCGCCTCCCTGCGGGCCCGGGCGGTCCAGGCCAAGCGGGCGCTGCGCGCCAAGGTGGCCCAGCGCGCCGAGAAGCTCCACGCCCAGATCCTCGCCGAGGAGCGGCTGCTCGAAGCCCAGGCCGTGACCCTGGCGGAGGCGAGCTCCGAGACGCGCAATCTCGTGGGACGGCTCGCCTTCGATAGTTTCAAGCGCATCCATCGCCGCTTCTACGAGCTGGTCCTCAAGGCCGACGTGGGCGTGGTGGATGTGGCCTTCACCCGGAAGCAGGACCACACCGCGGAGATTCAGAGCGTGGCCTCTCAGAAGGACGCAGCGCTGCGCCAGCTCGACCGGGACTTCGCCGGCATCCTCGAGGAGGTCCGTCCGTGAGGCGCCCTCTCCTCCCATTCGCCTCCGCCCTGACGCTCCTGCTCTCGCCCCTGGGGCACGCGCAGGCTCCTCAGGCGGCTGAGGCCGGCGCCGCCACCGGGTCTCCCGCAGCCGCAGCCCACCTCCTCTCCGGTTTCGGAGAGACGCCCGAGCAGCAGGCGGTCTACGACCATTGGATGGAGGTCCTGCGCCGCTACGAGCAGGAGAGCCTCGAGTACCAGACCGAGGTGCAGGACTTCCTCGAGCGCACCTACCAGCAGCGCCGCACGGCGCTGGCCGCCGCGTACGAGCACCGCATCCAGGACCTGGAGCTCAAGGAGCGTCGTGAGCGCCTGGACGCCATCGCCCGGTTCGAGGAGTTCCTCCGGCGCTATCCGGACGATCCGCAGTACACGCCGGACGTGATGTTCCGCTTGGCGGAGCTCTACTTTGAGCGCAGCTCGGACGATCAGCTCGTCGCCATGCGCGACTTCGAGCAACGCGCCATGGCCGCCGCAGCAGCGGGGACCGACTACCCTTCCGAGCCGCGCGTTGACTTCTCCCCGTCCATCGCCCTCTACCAGCGGCTCATCCGTGAGTTCCCGGACTACCGCTTCAACGACGGCGCGCACTACCTGCAGGGCTACTGTCTGGAGAAGCAGGACCAGCTCCCCGAAGCGCTCGCGCAGTACCAGACGCTCATCGCCCGTTACCCGAAGAGCAGCTTCGCCACCGAGGCGTGGGTACGCATCGGCGAGTACTACTTCGACGCGGATCCTGCCCAGGTCGCCCAGCCGCTGGAGCGCGCGGCCAAGGCCTACGAGGCGGCGATCCGCGACACCGACCATCCCCTCTACGACAAGGCCCTCTACAAGCTGGGCTGGGTCTACTACCGCATCGATCGCTTCAACGAGGCGGTGGACCGCTTCATGACCCTGGCCGACTTCTACGAGGCGCGCGCCAAGGCCCAGGGCGATGAGACGGTGGGCGGAGACCTCCGCGAGGAGGCGCTCCAATACATCGCCATCAGCCTCATCGACGAGAAGTTCGCCGGCACCCGCGAGGCGGAATCGGCCTACGCCAAGCTGGACCGACGCCCCTACGGTCCCGACATCTGGCGCCGGCTGGGCAACCTCTACTTCGACCAGACCCGCCACGAGGAGGCCATCGCCGCCTACCGCCGGGTGCTGTCGATGGATCCGCTGCGCAAGGACGCCCCCGCCCTCCAGGAGCGCATCGCCCAGGCCTACGAGCGCGATCGGCGGCTGACCGAGTCCTTCGCCGAGGGGGAGAAGCTCGCGAGCATGTTCGCCGAGGGCACCGCCTGGCACACCGCCCACCGCGACGATCCCGACACCCTGGCCGTGGCCGAGGACAAGGCGGAGAAGGCGCTCTACGGGGCCGCCCTCTTCAACCACCA
>CAZCWA010000609.1:0-2767 GCA_964502265.1 uncultured Myxococcaceae bacterium
CGCCGCGCACCACGGGATCCTTCCCGCCGACCGGCGCGTGATGGCGGGACTGGTGGAGGAACCAGTCGCGGAAGAGTGGGTCCTCGGCGCGGGCGCCGAGATGGTGAAGCCAGCTCGACCAACCGTCCGGCGGGGGTACGGCGACGCGCTCCATTCCCGAACCGTCGTCCACGCCCGCCTTCTTTCGCTCGCGGGCCCGGCGCAGCCCCTCCAGCGGCTCGGGCCAGACTGAGCGGTCCACCCGGGGAAGCGGTGGACGTGCGCGGGCGTCCACAGCCCCCGACCCGGTGCCCGCCACGTGCAGGGCCACGATCTCGTCCGCGAGCGCCCGCTCTTCCGCCGTCAGCCGCCGGCGGGCGCGCCGACGATCTGCCACGCCCACCGCTTCCCGGACGACCTCCTCCTTGAGCGCGCGCCACGACGAACCCGCCTGAGCCACCGGACGCCAGGCTGCGGCAAACGCTCCCAATCGCCCAGCGGTCGTCGGATGGACGCGCAGCCCCGGATAGTCGCGGACGGCCCGCGTCACGCCCGCCTCATCGAGCGCGTAGGCCCGGGCCTCCGAGGAGCTTTCTGCGACTGCCTCCAACAAGCGCTCGTTGAGCCGCACCACGCCCGCCCACAGCGATCCCTCCGCGCCGTCGGCGAAGCGCGCCTCCACCTCGCCCCGCTCGAGCGACCACCGCACGGCGCCGGCCTTGTGCATGAGCTTCGTGTACGCCTTGGCCTCGAAGAGCGATTCCGTCCGCAGCCCGAGCTTCCGCCAAAGCCGCTCGGCCGGGCACATCACCGACCAGCGCCGGAGCGGGAAGCGGCACTCGAGAAGCGAAAGCAGCGGCAGCACCTCCTCCTGCGCGTGCACCGCCACGTCCACGTCCGATGGCCACTGCGCCGGCCCGAAGCGCCCATTCCAGAAGGGGCGGTAGAGGTGCCCCGCGCTCGCCCAGGCCTCGATGCCCAGTTCCTGCGCGACGATCGCGAGCTCGCGCAGCGGCTCCTCATCCCAGGGCAGCGAAGCGACCTCGAGGCCGAGCGCCGCCCGCACCCGCGCATGGTTCACCTCGACCTGCGCGGCCGAGTCGATCCGGTGGACGGGCACGCCGAGCGCCGCGAACCTTTCCCGTCCGCCGCTCCCAGACGTGAGGTGCAAGACCGCGCGCCGCCGCGCTTCCCCAGCACGAACGACGCGTCCATGGTGCATCCCGCGCGCGAGCTGTCGCTGGACGGAGGCCTCCACCACCTCGGCCTCATCTCCACCAAAGACCAGGTGCACCAACTCCACCCGCCAGCCGCGAAGCGCGGCGCGCTCGACCAGCGCAGTCGCCTCGGCCGCCGTGCGCCCGAACTTCTCCACCAGCACGAACGGCTCCACCGTCTCATCCAGCGCATCGAGGAACGCCACGTCCGCCGGATGGGGGCGCCTGTTTCGCTCAGCGTGGCGCCAGCGCTCCTCGCGTCCCACCCCGCGCGCCTCGGCGAATCGCGCCATGGACAGGTAGTCCGCGCCCAGGGCCCTCCGGAGCCTCTCCAGATGGGTCGTCTTGCCCGCACCCGGGATCCCATCGAAGAGGAGGATCGACTTTGCCGCTCGCATGGCTGCTCCCTCCGGCTGCTGAAGGTAGGTGTATGTAGGATAGCTTAACCCCCTCTCCGGACATCCGCACTTGCCGCCCGGCGTCCGACCGTCGATAGGTGCCGGCGTGACCCTCCTGCGCGCCGCGAACGTCCGCCTTGCCTTCGGGAGCCGGACCCTCTTCGAGAACCTCACCTTCGTCATCGAGGAGGGCGAGCGGGTAGGCCTCGTGGGGGTCAACGGCTCCGGCAAGTCCACGCTGATGAAGATCCTCGCCGGCCAGGCGACCGCGGACGAGGGCGAGCTGCAGCTCCGCCGTGGCGCGCGGGTGACCTACCTCCCCCAGGAGCCGGAGTTCCCCGAGGGCTCGACGGTCGAAGGCATCCTCACCATCGCCGACGCGCCGCACCGCGAGGCGCTCGACGCGCACGCCCGCCTCAGCCGCGAGCTGGAGTCGCCCACTTCGCCCGAGCGCCAGAACAAACTGCTCGAGGAGCTCGCGCGCCTCTCGGACCGCGTGGAAGGCCTGGGCGGCTGGGATCCGTCACACCGCGCGCGCAAGCTGCTCGACCGGCTCGGGGTGAAGGACTGGGACCGCCCGGTCAGCGAGCTCTCCGGCGGCGGCCGCAAGCGGGTGGCGATCGCCCAGGCGCTGCTGACGCGGCCGGATCTCCTCCTGCTCGACGAGCCCACCAACCACCTCGACGCGGACACGGTGGAGTGGCTGGAGGACGAGCTCGATCAGCAGGAGGGCGCGCTGCTGCTGGTGACGCACGACCGCTACTTCCTCGACGGGCTGGTGGACCGGATCGTGGAGGTGCAGCCGGGCGGGACGCTCATCTCGTATCCCGGCAACTACCAGGCGTACCTCGAGCAGAAGCTCGCGGCGGAGGAGCAGTCGCAGGTGGCCGAGCACAAGCGCCAGCGCTGGATCGCGCAGGAGGTGGCGTGGCTGCGCAAGGGCGTGGAGGCGCGCCGCACCAAGAGCCGCGCCCGCATCGATCGCGCGACCAGGCTGCTCAACGAGAAGGGCTTCCAGCGCCCGCGGGTGGCGGACCTGCGCGTGTCCGAGGCGCCGAGGCTCGGCGGGACGGTGATCGAGGCGAAGAAGATCTCGCGCGCCATCGGCGGCAAGACGCTCTTCAGCGGCGTGGACTTCATCCTCCAGCGCGGCGAGCGCATCGGCATCGTGGG
>CAZCWA010000610.1:0-2761 GCA_964502265.1 uncultured Myxococcaceae bacterium
ATCCGTGGATCGAGCGCGTCGCGCAGGCCGTCGCCGAGGAAGTTGAGGCACAGCAGTGTGGAGGAGAGCAGCAGCGCGGGGAAGACGAGCTGCCAGGGGAGGAAGGTCATGTTGGCAGCGCCGTCCGCGACCAGCAGTCCCCACGAGGCGTTGGGCGCGGCGATCCCCAGGCCGAGGAAGGAGAGGAAGGCCTCCTGCAGCATCACCGCGGGCACGGTGAGCGTGGCGTAGACGATCGTCGGCCCGAGCGCGTTGGGGACGAGGTGCCGCACGATGATCCCGGTGTGGCTCACGCCCATGGTCCGCGCCGCGTGGACGAACTCGGCGTTGCGCAAGGAGAGCACCTGGCCCCGGACGATGCGCGCGGTGGTCAGCCAGCTCACCGCGCCCAGCGCCACGAACACCACCAGCAGGGAGCGCCCGAAGGCCGCGAGCAGCAGGATGGCGAAGAAGATGAAGGGCAGGGTGTAGAGCACGTCCACCAGCCGCATCAGCACCGCGTCCAGCCGCCCGCCGAAGTAGCCGCTCACCGCGCCCACCGTCACCCCGATGAGCAGCGAGACGCTGGTCGCGCACAGGCCGATGAGCAGCGACATCCGCCCGCCCACCATGCACCGCACCATCAGATCCCGCCCCAGCGCGTCCGTCCCGAAGGGGTGCGCGAAGGACGGGCCGGTCGCCCCGAGCGCCAGATCCGGCACGTCGTAACGCCACGGCAGAACCCACGGGCCCGCCACGCTGAAGACGACGATCCCACCCAGCACCCAGAGCGAGAACACCGCGGCCTTGTTGCGGCGCAGCCGCTGCCACGCGTCCTTCCAGAGGCTCAGGCCTTCGACGTCCTCGACCTCGCCAGCGAGCGCGCTCATGCGTACTTCACCCGCGGATCGATCATCGCGTAGGCCACGTCGACGACGAGGTTGGCGAGCAGGAGGAAGGCCGCGTCCACCAGCACCACCCCGAGCGCGAGCGTGTAATCGCGGTTCAACGCCGCGTCGACGAAGTAGGGGCCCATGCCGGGGATGTTGAAGATCTTCTCCACCACCAGCGAGCCGGTGAAGAGCCCCGCCATCGCCGGACCGAGGAAGGTGATCACCGGGAGCAGCCCCGCGCGCAGGGTGTGGCGGAAGACGACGAGCCGCTCGGGCAGGCCCTTGGCGCGGGCGGTCCGGACGTAGTCCTGGCGGATGACCTCGAGCACGCCGCCGCGGGTGAGCCGCGCGATGTACGCCGCGTAGGCCAGCCCCAGCGTCGCCCCGGGGAGGATCATGTGCGAGAGGCCGTCCCACCGCGCCGCCGGCAACACCGCCAGCGCCACCGAGAAGACGAGGATCAGCACCGGCCCGAGGATGAAGTTGGGGATGGAGATCCCCATCAGCGCCATCCCCATCGCCGCGTGATCCGGCCAGCGGTTCTGGAACACCGCACCGGCGATCCCCGCCACCAGTCCGAAGAGCATCGCGAACCCGAGCGCGATCACCCCGAGCTGCAGCGAGACGGGGAAGCCGGCGGCGATGAACTCGTTCACGCTGCGGCCGGGGTAGCGGTACGAGGGCCCCAGATCCCCGCGCAGGTAGCTGCCCAGCACGGCCGCGAACTGCACCGGGAGCGGCTGGTCGAGCTGGTACTTCGCCTCGAGCTGCGCCCTCACCGTGGGGTGCACCGCGCGGTCCTGATCGAACGGCCCCCCGGGCGCGAGCCGCATCAGCGTGAACGCCAGCGCGAGGATGATCAGCACCACCGGGACCAGCCCCAGAAGCCGCCGCAGGATGTAGCCGATCACCGCGCCTCCTCCGCGGCCAGGGTGCTCACCGCCCGCAGCGGGTGCAGGTGCCGGTTGTTGGGATGGAGCCCCGTCACCCACGGCTTCACGAAGTCGCTGTAGCTGTAGACGTAGAGCGGGATGAGCGGGACCTCGTCCACCGCGAGCCGCTCGGCCTGCGCGTAGGCGGCGTTGCGAGCTTCGCGTGAAGGGCTGCGCAGGCCGCGCTCGAGCGCCTCGCCGTACGCCTCGCGATCCCACCGCGCGTGGTTCTGCGCCGAGCGGGGACGCAAAAGCTCGAGGAAGGAGGAGGGATCGGGGTAGTCCGCCCACCAGCCGCCGCGCGCGATGTGGAAGTCGCCGGAGGCCAGCCGATCGAGGTGGACCTTGTACTCCATGTTGTAGAGCTCGACCCGGATGCCGAGGTGCACGCGCCACATCGCCTGCAGCGCCTCGGCGACCTGCCGGTGCGATTCGTCGGTGTTGTACTGGTAGCTCAACACCGGGAAGCCGCGGCCGCCGGGATAGCCGGCCTCCTCGAGCAGCGCGCGCGCGAGGGCGGGATCGAAGTCCTCCCCGCGCGGTGACGTGTAGCCGGTCGTCTCCCGCAAGAGCGCGTCCGGGACCAGGTGCGTGAGCGGCTCCTGGCCGGCCTTGAGCACGCGCTCGGCGATCGCCTTCTTGTCGATGGCGAGGTTCAACGCCCGCCGCACCCGCACGTCGTCCAGCGGCGCCCGCGTCGTCTGCAGCCAGAGGAAGTACGTCCCCAGCCGCAGCGCGCTCCGGTAGTCCGCGTAGCCCCGCGCGCGCACGAAGGGCTCGCTCTCCGGCGGCACCCGCGCGTTCGCACCGAGCCAGTCCAAAGTGCCCGTCTGATACAGCCGCAGCGCCGTGCGCGAGTCGTCCACCGCCATCGCCACCACCCGCTCGAGCGCCACGTTGTGCGAGTCCCAGTAACGCGCGTTCTTCTCGAGGACGATCTCGTAGCGCAGCCGCCAG
>CAZCWA010000611.1:0-2749 GCA_964502265.1 uncultured Myxococcaceae bacterium
CGGTGTCCACGCTCACCGCGGTGCGCAGGTAGACGTCCTTCGCCTGGAAGCCCTCCGGCCCCATGTCCAGCCACCACTGGATGAAGTTCGGCTGCCACTGCTCGAGGGCGCGCTGCAGCCGCTTGTCCTCGCTCAGGTTGACGTTGTTCGGGATCTTCTCGTCGCTGATGTGACCCATGTCTTTTCCCCGGTGAGCGTGAGCGTGGTCGCTAGGTGCGGCGAATGTCGAAGGTGGGGCGCTGCCCGGCCTGGCCGTAGAGGGTCAGCGCGCCGCGCTCGCCCACCGCGTTGGGGCGCTGGAAGATCCAGTTCTGCCAGGCGGTGAGCCGGCCGAAGATCTTCGTCTCCATCGTCTCCGGTCCGGCGAAGCGGAGGTTGGCCTCCATCCCGGTGAGCGCGTCCGGCGAGTAGGCCGCGCGCTCCTCGAGCGCCACGCGGATCTCGTCGTCCCAGTCGAGGTCGTCCGGGGTGAAGGTCACCAGCCCCGCGGCGAGCGCCTCCTCCGGCGAGAAGGGACCCTCGTGCGCGAGGATCTCCTTCACGCGGCCGGGCTCACCCAGCAGCCGGGTCTCCAGCCGCGAGAGGCCGTTGGACATGGGCAACAGCCCGGCGGAGAGCGGCCCCAGTTGCATCATGGAGGGCGCGTCCGGATCGTCCTTCATGTACGAGCGGTCCGAGGCGAGCGCGAGCTCCGCGAGCACCCCGGCGAAGCACGCGCCCGGCTCGATGAAGGCGAAGAGCGTCTTGGCCGACACGTCCACGCGCTTGAGCACCCGCTTCTGCAGGTGCAGCGTCTCGCGCACCAGCCAGTGCGAGGCGTTGTCCACGAGGAACCGGTCCCACGCGAGCACCTTCTTCGCGTCGCCCTCGGCGCGGAAGACGAGGGTGCCTGTCTCGAGGTGGTTCATCCGCAGACGGAGGATGGCGTCGTCCAGCTCGCGGAAGGCGCGGATGCTCCAGGCGTCCGCACCCAGCGCGTGGAAGGCCTCGGGGCTCGCGGGCGCGTCCGTCTCGGGGCCGCGGAGGGTGATCTCCGCCAGGCGCCGCGCGCCATCCAGCTTCACCGACACGTGGCGGTAGGCGATCCCTTCCGCCGAGACCTTCGGCTCCAGCGCATCGAGCGGGATCCCCTTCGCGTCCTTCGGCCGATCGCTCTTCTCGGCGAGCTGCTTGGCGCGCTCGAGCACCACCTGATCGAAGCGGGACTTGGGCACCACCTGATCGACCAGCCGCCACTCGACCGCGCGGCGGCCCTTGATGCCCTCGGCCACGGTGGAGAAGAAGTCCGCGAGATCGCGGCGGACCTTGCGCTTGTCCACCACGCGGGTGAGGCCGCCGGTGCCGGGCAGCACGCCGAGCAGCGGCACCTCCGGCAGCGAGACCGCGCTGTTGCCGTCGTCGATGAGGAGGATCTCGTCACACGCCAGCGCCAGCTCGTAGCCGCCGCCGGACGCCGTGCCGTTGAGCGCGGCCACGAACTTGAGGCCGGAGTGCGCCGAGGCGTCCTCCAGCCCGAGCCGCGTCTCGTTGGTGAACTTGCAGAAGTTCACCTTGAAGGGGTGGGACGCGCTGCCGAGCATGAAGATGTTCGCGCCGGCGCAGAAGATCTTCTCCTTGAGGGAGGTGACCACCACGACCCGGACCTCCGGGTGCTCGAAGCGGAGCCGCTGCACCGCGTCCGCGAGCTCGATGTCCACCCCGAGGTCGTAGCTGTTGAGCTTCAGCGTGTAGCCGTCCCGGAGCCCTTCGTCCTCCTGGACATCCATGGAGAGCCGCGCCACCTCGCCGTCCAGTGCCAGCTTCCAGTGGCGGTAGCGGCTCGGGTGGCTCTCGAAGGAGGGGACCACTTCCTCGACGATCTCGTTGCCCATGCCCGAGGTCCTAATTCGTTCAGCGACTGGGTTCAAGAAGCATACTGCATTGCGTCCGGTGGCCAGGCGGAAGTATATTGCAGGTCCATGAAGACGTCACGGCGAGCGGGCAAGCGTGCGGCCCCGGTGGTTCCGGTGGAGCTCGAGGGAAACGGGCTGCTGTCCTTTCTGGGAGGCCGCGTGCGGACGCTGCGCGATGCGCGGGGGATCACCCGGCGGGTGCTGGCGGAGCTGAGCGGCCTGTCCGAGCGCTTCATCGCCGACCTTGAAGCGGGCAAGGCGAACATCTCCGTCCTCAAGCTCGCGGGCGTGGCGGAGTCGCTGGGGGTGTCGGCCTCGGTACTCCTCGAGGGCAGCCCTTCAGAAGGGCAGGGGCCGGGGATCGTCGCGCTGCTCGGGCTGCGCGGGGCGGGGAAGAGCTCCGTCGGCAAGCGGCTCGCGGCGGAGATCGGCGTGCCCTTCTTCGAGCTCGATCGGCTCGTGGAGGCGGAGGCCGGCATGAAGCTGGCCGAGATCTTCGCCATGCACGGGGAGGATTACTTCCGGCGCGTGGAGCTCGCGGCGCTGGAGAAGTTCATCGCCTCGCATCCGCGGGCGGTGCTCGCCACCGGCGGGGGCATCGTGACCTCCCGGGACGCCCTCCGGACGCTGCTCGATTGCACCCGGACCGTGTGGCTCAAGGCGCAGCCGGATGAACATTGGTCGCGCGTGGTGCAGCAGGGGGACACCCGGCCCATGGAGAACCGGCCGCACGCCATGGCCGAGCTCAAGCGGCGCCTCAAGGAGCGCGAGCCGCTCTATGGCCGGGCGCACGTGACGGTCTCCACCAGCCACCGCAGCGTGGACGAGGTGGTGCGCGAGCTGGTGGCCGCGGTGGG
>CAZCWA010000612.1:0-2742 GCA_964502265.1 uncultured Myxococcaceae bacterium
CGGAGACGCGCAGGCTGGTGAAGGTGAACCTCGCCAACTACTTCGCCGGCGCGCTCTTCCTCTCCTACGGGGACTTCTTCAAGGAGGTGCAGCGCACGCGCTACGACGTGGAGCTGCTCGCCAACGTCTTCGGCACCACCTACGAGACCGTCGCCCACCGCCTCTGCAACCTCTCCGATCCGCAGCGGCAGGGCCTGCCCTTCCACTTCCTGCGCTCGGACATCGCCGGCAACATCTCCAAGCGCTACAGCGGCACCGGGCTCAAGTTCGCCACCGCCGCGGGGAGCTGCGGCAAGTGGGCGGTGCACCTGGCCTTCCTCAACCCGTCCATGCTCACGCGGCAGTACAGCGCGATGCCGGACGGCACGACCTACTTCTGCTTCGCCAAGGTGCAGCTCCAGCCGGTGGAGGGGTCCATCGTGCGAGGCACCGCGTACTCCATCGGCCTCGGCACGCATGCGGAGAACGCGAAGTACCTCGCCTACGGCCTGCCCACCAACGACCTGAAGAAGGACGCGGTCCCCACCGGCATCTCCTGCCGTTTCTGCGAGCGCACCGACTGCAACCAGCGCGCGGCCGCGAGCTACCGCTTCGCCTTCTCGGTGGACGAGTACACGAAGAAGGACTGCTTCTTCTCACCGCTGATGGTGCACGAGAGCACCCACGGCGGCGGCCGGAAGTCGTCGAAGGACGGCGCTCACTGAGCGAAGAGCTCGCGGGTCCACTGCACCCGGCGCTCGAGCCAGATCTCCTGCGTGTTCTGCTTCGCGAAGGCGACGCTGCGGCGCATCAGCTCGGCGAGCCGCTCGCGTGAGCGGTGCAGCGCCACGAGCTCGCGTCCCAGGGCCTCGTGGTCGAGCCACGGCACGGTGACCACGCCGGCGCCGCCCTCCGCCAGCTCCTTGTAATAGTAGGTGTCGTAGGCCAGCACCGCCTCGGCCGCGGCCATGGCGTCGAGCGCGCTGCGCGGGGTGTCCTCGGAGAGCGGCGCCGCCAGCAGCACGTGGGCGGAGCGGATCTTCGAGAAGAGCGCCTCGCCGAAGGGGACCGCGCCGTGGAAGGTGGTGAGGTCCTCCACGCCCAGCTCGCGCGTGAGGTCCTCGAGCCGCGCCTGCTCCGGCCCTCCGCCGATGACGTGGAAGCGCAGCTCCGCGCCCAGCTCACGCGCGTGCTTCACCGCGCGGAGCATGTGGTCGATGCCCTTGTAGGCCACGAGCCGACCGAAATAGACGACCTCGAGCGGCCCCTTCGGCTCGGCGGTGACCGCCTGCAGCTTCTGCTCGAGCGCCGCTTCGGGGATGAGGTGCTCCGCGTTGAAGGCGGAGTCGAGGAAGTGCTTCACGTTCGGTCGGCCGCGGCCGTAGTCCTCGGTGAGCTTCGCGCCCTTGAGGAGCACCAGGGAGTACGCGCGCGCGGCGATCCAGCGCTGCACGTGCATGAACGGATCGGAGACGAAGCGGTTGAACGCCCAGGTGCGCCGGCCCCAGGTGCCGGTGGCGAGGTTCATCTTCGCGCTGTTCCGATCGTCGATGTCGGTGATGAAGATCGTCTTCGCGCCGCTGAGCTTCCCGAGCAGCAGCGCGGGGAACTCCACCGGCCGGGTGACGTAGGCGTTCCCCGAGTGCACCACGTCCGCCTGCCGCACCTCCTTCGCCAGCCGCTTCAGGACGGAGGGCAGCTCCCTGAGGAACGCCGCGTGCGAGGCGGAGGCCGTGTACATCGGCACCAGCCGGATGCCGTCTCGGGCCTCCTCGACGACCTCGAGGCTCTTCTCGAACTGCCGGAACGTCGACTCGTCCAGCTTCGGCATCGCGACGACGAGCGTGTCCGCCAGGCTCCCCAGCTCCTCCTTCAACTGCCTCAGGTGGTGCGCGAACGCGCTCTCGACGGCGAAGCGACCGCCCTCCAGGGGGTATGCCGCAGCGGCAACGACGATCAGGTATTGGCTGGCCATTTGGGCCGCGCACGGTACGGATTCTGCGCGAACGCCGCAAACCTCTTTGCGCGATCGGCCGGGGCAGTCGGCTGGGCGGCCACCGCACGCGACCTTGAACGCGGGCACCGGCGACGAATCCCTCGAGTTCTCCGTTCCCCTCCCCTAGTCGACCGACGGGCCCAGGTGGATGCGCAGATCGAGACCGACCGCGCCCTCTCCCGCGGCACGCACGCGCACCGGGTTGACCTCCAGCTCCGAGATCTCCGGATGGGCGCAGGCGATCTGCGAGAGCGTGCGCACGAAGCCCTCCAGCGCGTGCGCATCTCCCGGCGGCGCCTTCCGCCATCCCCTCAACGTGCGGCCGATGCGGGGCGTCTCCAGAAGCGCCTGCAGATCGCGCTCCGACAGCGGGGCCAGGCGCTGGTGCACGTCGAGGATGAGCTCGGTCCGGGTGCCGCCCGCGCCCACCGTCACCAGCGGGCCGTAGACCGGGTCACGCACCGCGCCCACGATCCACTCCTCGCCGTCGGTGATCTCCTGCTGGACGATCAGCGCCATGGGCTCGAGCCGCAGAAGCCGCGCGGCCGCCGCGCGCACCGCCTCCGCGTCGTCCAGGCCCAGCACCACCGCCTTCGCCTCCGTCTTGTGGACGAGCCCGGGAACGTCGGCCTTGAGGACCACCGGGAAGCCGAGGCTCTCCGCCGCGGCGACCGCCGCCTCTGCACCCGGCTCCACGCGCTGCGCCTGCACCATCGGGAGCCCCCACGCTTGCGCGAACGCCTCCGACAGCTCCGCGTCCAGCCACC